>NZ_JARGEE010000132.1:0-21402 GCF_033794485.1 Streptomyces sp. MB09-02B | reverse complement strand
GGGCCTCCTGCGCCGACGGCGACAACTGCCGTGCGTCCCCCACCAGTTCACTCACGCAGGGATCAACGACCCAGAACACCTACCGTTTCGGATCAATAGCCGCTGGTCGCGGCCTCGACCGTGGACGTGCCCTTCGCTGAACTCGTCGGCCAGCCCCTGCTTGTGCCAGCGGGTGAAGAACCGGTGCACCGCCTTCCACGGCGGGTAATCGGCAGTCAGCGCGGGCCACTTCACGCCGTTGTCCACCACATACCTGATCGCATCGAGTATGTCTCGGTGGCAGTACTCCTCCGGTCGGCCGCCCCGGCCCCCGGCCCACGCCGGCACCGGGATCATTTCGCGGACCGCGGCCCACTCCGCGTCCCTCATGTCGGTCGGATAGCAGTGCCCGCCGGACGGATTGTCCGCGGCATTGCCGTACGTGTGGGCGAAGCAGTCGCACGTACGTGTGTCCGGAATGGACTCTTTCACAGCAGACCGATACAACTGCGGCAACAGGACCTCCCGGTGAGCAGTGGCGTAGACACCCTCTGTGCTACCGAGAGGCCCTGCCTTCATGCCCCTGCGCGGCCACAATCACCTGAACAGCACACCCGTACGGAACCTCCAGCCCCACACTCGGTTTCGAGAAGCCCTGAGCCCAGATGCCCTGGTCAAGCCTTGTGCCCGGTGTCGTCGCGCAGTGGTGAGTTCACCGTATGACTGCGCCCCTTCCGCAGTTGAACAGCGGCGAGCCGACCATGACCGTCGGGTGCCACGCTCGCGTAACGGTGCCGAACCAGGCCCATCAGTAGGTTTGTTGCCCCTGTGAGGTTCCGGCTTGTATGGCGGTAGCGGAACGTGGTCGGGTTGGCCGCTCGTAGCGTTTCCGTAGGACGCCGGACCGGGTGGCTCGTGAGGTTCCTGCGCCGTTCCTGGCTGGCTCATCGGGGGTGTGCCGCCGTTCCGGCGTCAGCCTGCGGTCTGACTCAACAGAGGCGTGTCCCGGCCCGGTTGGTTCCCGAAGTCGGAGTGTCGGCCGTGGGCGTCTTTGTCGTCGCACGACCGTAGGGAGGGCAGTGCCCGTGATACTGCTCGGCGTCGATCCGCACAAGTCCACCCACGCCGCTGTCGCCGTGGCCCCCGAGGCCCACCGACAGCTCGCCTCGGCAACGGTCGGGGCCCGTCTGCCGGAGTACCGGCGGCTGCTGACCTGGGCCCGGCAGGCCGGAGCGCACGTGGGCGGTGGAGAACGCCAACGGGCTGGGCCGGCACCTGGCCCAGTGGCTCCTGGCTCGCGGTGAACGGGTCGTCGATGTCCCCGCGTCCGCGACCAGCCGGGTGCGTGAACTCTCCCGAGGCGGCGGGCGCAAGAACGACCAGATCGACGCGGCCGCCGCCGCGACCGTGGCCTGCCTGCACGGCGACGAACGGGAGGTCGACGCTGAAGACCATGCCACCGCGCTGGCCCTGCTCGACGAGCGGCGGGTGAACCTCACCCAGGCCCGAGTCCGCGTCGTCAACCAACTGCATGCGCTGTTGCGGGACTTGCTGCCCGGCGGTGGCCCGGGCCAGATGTCCGCCGACCAGGCCGCCGCTCTGCTGCGGACCGTGTCCCATCGGCGCCGTGGAGAAGGTTCGCAAGGGCCTCGCCCGCGATCTGGTGGCCGAGGTCCGTACGCTCGACAAGCAGCTCGCGGCCAACGCCGCGGACCTCAAAAAGCTCGTAATGGCCGCGAACAGCAGGCTCATGCACACCCCGGGCATCGGGCCGGTGCTGGCCGCACGACTGATCGCCCGAGGCGGACGGGCCAGCCGCTGCCCCACCACCGCAGCGTTCGCGAACTACACCGGCACCGCCCCCGTGGAGATCGCCAGTGCCGACAAGTCCCGCCAGCGGCTCTCCCGGTCCGGAAACCGGCAGCTCAACTCCGTTCTCCACACCATCGCCATCAGCCAAGTCTGCATGCCCAACTCGTCCGGCCACGTCTACTACCAGCGGAAACTCTCCGAAGGGAAGACCCCCAGGGAAGCCCGCCGCTGCCTGAAACGACGCCTGGCCGATCACATCCGGAAGGTCATGCTCGCCGACGAACGACGAGCCCGTCCTCCTGCCGTCACCCCTTGACAGACACAGAGGCACCCCCCGAGATGCGAAGAATGGCGACAGTGGGTCAAATTGGACACATTGGAGTTGCGTGAGCGTACGGTGCGGATGTACCGCACCACCGAGCCGAAGCCGCAGACCAAGAAGCCAACAGACTGGCGGGGATCAGCCCGTGCCGGAAGGGCTTCACACGCTGCGCCCGAAGGCCACGCTCGCCCCGGACCTGGGCGACCGCGACCTCACCGCCGAGACGCCGAGCCAGCCGTGGGTCACCTGATCACCACCGGTGAGGGCCCGTTGCGGCTCTCCGCGATCCGCGACGCCTTCTCCCGACGGAGGAGACCTGCGCCCGCGCGGACGCCGACATGGTGCCGACCACGCCGGTCTCGCCCTCGCGTCCCGCGAGGGCGAGACCGGCAAGCTCATTCATCACGCAGACCGCGGCTGTCAGGGCGGATTCAATCGGTCGTCGCAACACCTTGATCATGGAGGTGTTCGATGGGGCGTCCGGCAGGGTGGACAACGGCGGTTACGGGGCGTTCGGCGATGCGCTCGCCAGGCAAGCCGCCGGTCCGCAGGGAGGTGGAACGCGCCTTCTGGAAGAAGATCGCCGAAGGGCTGGCCAGTGAGGACGCGGCGATCGCGTGCGGTGTGTCGGGCCCGGTCGGCTCACGCTGGTTCAGGGAACGTGGCGGAATGCCGTCGATCCAGCTTCACCCGGTTTCAGGCCGATATCTCTCCTTCGAGGAGCGCGAGGACATCGCGCTGCTGAAGGCCCAGGATGCCGGGGTCCGTGAGATCGCCCGCCAGCTGGGCAGGGACCCGTCAACGATTTCCCGGGAACTGCGGCGCAACGCCGCCACGCGCTGCGGGCAGCTCACCTACCGGGCCTCGGTCGCGCAGTGGAAGGCCGAACTGGCCGCGCAGCGGCCGAAGACGTCGAAGCTGGCCGGCAACGAGCCTCTGCGCGAGTACGTTCAGGACCGCCTTGCCGGAGAGCTCCGTCACCCGGACGGCACGCCGGTGCTGGGACCCACGGCTCCGCTGTGGAAGGGACGGAACAAGCCCAGGCGCCAGGACCGCCGTTGGGCCACCTCGTGGAGCCCGCCAGCAGATCTCCCACCGGCTGACGGCCGACTTCCCCAATGATGAGTCCATGCGCATCTCGCACGAGGCGATCTACCAGGCCCTCTACATCCAGGGCCGTGGCGCGCTGAAGCGTGAGCTCGTCGCCTGCCTGCGCACCGGCCGGGCACTGCGGGTGCCCCGGGCCCGGACCGCCGGCCGGGGGAAGAAGTTCGTGACCTAGGAGGTGCTCATCAGCCAGCGGCCCGCCGAGGCAGAGGACCGGGCGGTTCCCGGGCACTGGGGAGGGCGACCTCATCATCGGCCTCAACAGCTCCGCTATCGGCACCCTGGTGGAGCGCACCAGCAGGTTCACGATGCTGCTGCATCTGCCGCCCATGCCCGGCCATGGCGGCCCACGGGCCAAGAAAGGTCCCGCGCTGGCCGGTCACGGAGCCGAGGCCGTACGGGAAGCTCTCGCGGAGGCGATCACCGACCTGCCCGCCCAGCTCCGCAAGTCCCTGACCTGGGACCAGGGTTCGGAGCTGGCGCAACACGCCCAACTCCGTATCGACACAGGTCTGGAGATCTACTTCGCCGACCCGCACAGCCCCTGGCAGCGAGGAACGAACGAGAACACCAACGGCCTGCTGCGGCAGTACTTCCCGAAGGGCACCGATCTCGGCAGGCACTCCCGCCAGGACCTCGCGGCTGTCGCCGCGGCCCTCAACAGCCGCCCCCGCAAGACCCTTGGCTGGAGGACGCCCGCCGAGACTCTCGACAGTCCTACTATCAGCACAAAGCGGAAGTGTTGCGACGACTCCTTGAACCTGAGCAGCACGTCCACCGGTCTAACAACTGGCCCGGTGCAAGGCGGAGTTGACGCGTCAATGGGGTCTGGCGGATGCCAGTCAAAACCGAGTGCGTGCGCGGCCGTGTCCTCGCGATCAGGGCCGTGGCGAACCTCGCGCTCTTCGAGTACATCGACGACTTCCATGACTCCCGGCACATCCAGGAACGGCTCGGCGGCACAGCCCGCTCGAGTTCGAAGAGCGGCACTACACCTCTCTGTGACTTGCTGGAGGCCCTCGAGGAGACCGGGGCAGATCGAGGTTGTGTTTGTCAGGTCGGCCGACGACCACCTCAGGTGCGACCACACCCCCTCGACCGGGTTGAGCTCGGAAGCGTATGGCGGCAGCTGGTAGACGGTCATCCGGAAAGGGGCGGGGCCGGTCAGCCAAAATCGGGCGGCGATCAGCCCCCGCATGCTGCGGTCCGCCGCCCGCTTTTATGACGGGCCGCAGCTCGTCCTTCCAGGCGGCGATCATTGCCTCGTCCCGCTCGGTGGTCTTACGGGCCGGGAGCGCGCTCCAGCCGGAGGACGACCGGTCCTGCTTCCAACAGCGCCTTCAGAGCACCCGATTGACCGGCGCTCAGCTCGCAGCGCGCCGTCAGTTCCCCCTTGGAGACCAGGGCCAGCCGTTCGCCCGAAGCCAGTGCCCAGGCGCCGACGGTTCGCCGGCATCCGCGTCGCCCCGAGCCGTCGGACCACCTCCCGGTCAATGGCCGCTGCCTCGATCAAGTCAGCAGCCGTGAGCCGGACTTGCTGACTCCGAGCCCTTCGGGTGTGGCGGCGTGATTCTCCGAGCGAGCAGCCCGGCACCGGCCGCTGCTACGAGAGCAGCGCCGAAGACGGTCGCGAACGCCGCATTGTCCGCTCCCGCCCGTACGTGGGCAGTGTTGAAGAGTGTCCCGGCCAGGGTCACGAGCAATACGCTGGACAGGCTGTCGGACAATTGCAACGAGGCCGAATTGCGCCCCTGGTGACTCACCGGTGAGTATTCAAGGGTGAGGATGCCGACTCCGGGCAGCAATAGTCCCATCCCGAAGCCGGCCACAGCCAGTCCGACGGCCACGGTCACCGCGAGGGCTCCTCGTAGAGCACCGGTCAGGGTGATTGCCACTCCGACTCCCTGGATCAGCGCACCGATGAGGACCACCCGTTCACGTGGCCACGGCAGCCACGGACGTCCCTGAAGCCAGGAGCCGGCAAACCAGGTAAGTGCCGCGCCGGTCAACGCCATTCCGGCTGCGCCGGCTGACCAGTGCCGTTCGTTGATCAGCATGAGCGGGATGTACGTCTCAATCGTGAAGTAGGCCGCCGCCGCCACCCCTCGCAGCACCACCAGCGACGGGATGCCGCGCCGCGCACGCAGCGTGCCCGCGGGAACCAGATGCCGCAGGCAGCCGACGAGCAGCAGCAGGCCCGCGACGGCCGCGACGGGCTGGTACGGGGCACCCTTCGCGCCCGCGTACTGGAGCAGCCCCGCCCCGATCGCCACCGCGACGGCGGGAAGGATACGCAGGCCGGCTCCCTCACCGAACGGCGTTTCTCCGGCCGGTTGCTCCTCCGGCGCGTCCTCGTCGGCCGCACCCGCGTGCCTCAGCTGGATCAGTGGCTTGATGAGCAGAACCGAGACCACCACGTCGAGGAGGCCGATACCGTAGAACACCCAGTGCCACGACAGCCACACGGTGACCGCGCCCGCAATCGGCGGGCCCATCATCGAAGGAACGATCCAGCACGCGGTGGCCAGCGAGAACATTCGGGGCCGCAGCGCTGCCGGATAACCGTGTCCCATGACCACGTACAGCGATACGGTCACAGCGCCGCCGCCGAGCCCTTGAAGGTACCTGCCCAGCAGAAACGACCACATTGCACTTGAGGCGCCGGAAAGCAGCGCGCCACCCGCGAAGCAGGCCAGCCCGGCGTACAGGGGAGCCGCAGGTCCTCGCCGGTCCGCTATGCCGCCCGCGAGGACGGTGCCGACGATACTGGTTGTCAGGAAACCGCCGAAGACGAAGGCGTACAGACCGAGGCCGCCGAGTTCCTGAACCGCGATGGGCATGACCGTGTTGAGAGCCAGAGCGGCGAATGCGGTCACGACGAACGTTGCAGCCACCGCGAGCGTACGAGCCCGGTAAACAGGGCTGAAAAGGCCGGGGGCTGCAGCGCTCATATGGCCGCCGTGGTCGCGCACATGCTGCTCCTCTGACGGTGTGGTGTGGATCATCGAGAGGCTGGCACGGGCTGGTGGGCCTGTCAACGGATGCTCAGCACCCGGGAGGATGCCCTCGCGCCAGGCAAGGCGCACAACGTCGAGTGATTTGCGGCCGAAAACAGGCACCTCCATTCCGGCCACCGGGTGGTTACATTGATGTTGTATCAACATCACCACAGGTGGCCGCCCGCTTGAGGCAAACAAAGTCGCTGCCGGGGGCACTCACATTCCAGTCACGTGTGACTGAGCGGAAAATACCTTCTGGACTGCCGCTGCGGTCAGTAACCGCAGCAAAGCCGATCAAGACTCCTCCAGCTGGCAATCGCCCGCCGAAGGCTACCGCTGCCAGTACGCAACGGACTGGGTGACGGACATGACCAGGTGACAACTTTCGGTCGCGTGCCGCGAAGTGGAGTAGCGACGCGGAGTGGGCAACTGCGCAGGCCACCACCCACGTTGAAGCCGGCAGCACTTCGGCGGAGTGCCGCTTCCGCCGCTGCGAGTGGTACGTACAGGGCCGAGGAACCCCTGGCAGCACTTCGCCGCAGAGCCGGTCACCGGAGCGCGGCGGTCCGGATTCCTGATGGTGTCCCGCCGAGTGGTGTAGCCAGTCAGGGCCCTGGAACGCGCGGGTGTCTGCCCAGGGCGTGCACCCGCTGTCGGTGACTGCTCCCTGAGCAAGAGGCAGGCCACCGCGCAAGTCTCCCTGGTGAACGGGCAGTTCGACCTGAGGGGCGCACGATGGCCTTGTCCCAGTCAGACCTGATCCAGATGCTTCAGTCACTACGTACGGCCGACGGAGTTGAGACGATCAGGATGCTGTGCGAGCGCATCCTGTTGGAACTCATCGAGGCCGAGGCGACCGACGCCATCGGTGCTGCCCCGGGCGAGCACTCCGACCAGCGCGCACCACCTGGCGCAACGGCCACCGCGAGCGCCTGCTGACCACCCAGGTCGGCGACCTCTACCTGAATCCCGAAAGTGCGGACCGGGTCGTTCTTCCTCTCGCTGCTGGAACGGCGCCGCAGGATCGACCGCGCACTGTTCGCCGTGGTGATGGAGGCATACGTGCACGGGGTCTCGACTCGGTCGGTCGATCACCTGGTCAAAGCCCTGGGCGCCGACAGCGGGATCTCCAAATCCGAGGTGTCACGGATCTGCGGCGAACTCGACGCCGAACTGACCGCATCCAAGGAGCGTCCGCTGGACCACACCGTCTTCCCCCCACGTCTTCATGGACGCCACCTACTGCAAGGTCCGGGTCAACCACCGGTGTGCCTCGCAGGCGGTGGTCATCGCCACCGGAATCTCTGCCACCGGGCACCGCGTGATCCTCGGAGTGATGGTCGGCGACAGCGAATCGAAGCCGTTCTGGACGAAGTTCCTGCGCTCGTTTCGGACCCGCGGCCTGGACAACGTCCGGCTGGTCATCTCCGACAGCCACATCGGCCTGGTAGCCGCGATCCGCACCGTCGTCCTCGACTCGGCCTGGCAAAGGTGCCGCAGCCCGACACCGATACGGCGACCACGAAGGCAGTCACCCGCCGACAGCCTCTCCAGCTCGGCCCCCTTCACCGCCCTGTTCATCACCTGGACAGTGCCCAACCTGCGGTTCAGCCCCAGCCCGCTCGGCCTCAACCGCTTCCACACCTTCGTCGGCCTCGGCTTCCTCGACGTCCACGTCGAGATGACCGTCAACTCCGCGCAGAACGTCACCAGCCGGATCACGGCATAGAGCAACGGGCAGATCAACCTGCCGGTCCAGCCCGGCGACGTGATCAGCGGCGCCCTGTGCCTCGACACCCAGCCACCGGGCACTACTTCCTCGCCAATGAGACCAGGAAGCAGACGATCAACTTCACCGTCGACACCGGCTTCCCCCGGCCGTCACCATCGACGCGGGCGTCACACGCGGGAACCTCGGCCAACCCGTCCACCCACTGGCGCACTTCGGGGTCGTACTTCGACGAGATCAGCGCCTTCACGACAGCGGGCAGCCGCTCGCTCACGTCCGGCCGGGCCATCACCATGGTCGACCACGACGGCTCCACCCTCGCCAGGCCGGGCAGGCTCAACGAGTCCGCCTTCAAAACCGTGTTCGTAGCAGCCTGATCATCCTGAGCAGGCGCCCTCACCGGGCCGGCGCGGCGAGGACGGACCACATCCGCAGACGCCAGCGGCCACTCCGGCCGGTGAACTGGACGGCCGCCGGCGGCGGAACACCGATGCGCCACAATGACCGTGGCGACGCGCCCAGCGCATGCACCAGCGCCACGCGCGCTACGACCTGTGCAGCCGCGGCCGACACTCGTCCGGCATCGGTGTACACGAATCCAGCCAGGAGGAGATCCGTTCCCGCACTGCCCGCTCGCCCAGGGGCGCGTCCGCGCCGAAGCACACCTCGCGCTCGGTGAACGCAGCGGCCGACTCTGATTCAGTTGGTGTCACAGCCGATGCCGTCACCGTCTCTGTCGAGTCGGTGCGGGTCCTCGGGGCCGACCCACACGGGGCCGGTGAGGTCCGAGCAATCCACGTCAGGGACGCCGGCCGGAGGCCGGTCGGGCAGACCGGGACGTGTTGGCGTGTCCGGTATCGAAGGCTCGGTCGTCTCCGGACAGGCCGCCCACAGGCCGACGACGGCTTGGCGGGCGGTGTCCTCGGCTCGGGAGATCACCAGCCAGTACTTGTCGTTGGGCGGGAACAGGACGGCTTCGGCATGGCCACTGCGGACGAGGGATTCGTTGACGAAGGTGCCCTGCTCGTTCCAGACGTACAGCAGATAGCGGTCATAGCGGTCGAACAACTCGGCATCTCGCTGGATGCGCACACTCCTGCCCGGCGGAAGCAGCTCGGTGGTCCGAGCCGTGGCGGCGTCTGCAAAGCAGGCACCCCGCTCCCGTGTGTCGATCTCCAGGAGCCGGACGCGGGCCACAGTGTCCTTCGGCACGATACGGCCGTCGCCGCGCACTTCGATGGTGTCACCGTCGATGACACGCAGCACCACCACGCCCGGTGGTGTCGTATCCGTCAGCGGCTTCGTGACCGGAGGGGTCGAAAAAGTCAGCGGGCTCGTGCCCGGCTGCGAGGTGACGTCGCGCGGCTTGGAGCGGTGCCGAGCTGATGGGAGGCTCCGTCGTCGGGACGTCGGAGGGCGGCGTCTCGGAGGTGGCGGATTTCCGGTCCTGCTCTTCCAGGAGTGCCCCAAGCCCACCGAAGGCCACAAGAAGGCCGAGCACGACCAGGACCGCGGTGATCCAGGGATGCTTGAGGCCTCTGGAACGATGGGCAGGGCTGACTCGATCGGCGGCGCCACGCGTCCCGATCGGGAGGAGGCGAGGGACACATGCCGCCCTCCCTGGGCGGGGAAGCACTGCCTCTTCAGTACAGCACCGTCCCGCCTACAGCCACCCATGCGGGTGCCCTGACCAGCCCGAAAACACACCTGACGCACACCGACAAAACCGCAGGTCAGGAGCCCTTAGCCACCGGTTCAAGGATGGCAACACACTCCACATGATGCGTCATCGGAAACACGTGGAGACAATGTCGACGGCCCCAACCTCATCGACAGGTACTGGACCGCGCGGGCGCCGCTGCTGGAGTTGGGGGCCACGCCGAGCGCCAGCAGCTCGTTGAAGATCAGCAGGTCACCGGCGTGCAGATCGGGCCGCACCAGGGGGAACTCCCGGCGGTCGATGGCGGGCCGGATGGGATCGCGGCCCTCGGGCTGCTCCACCCTCCACCGGTCGAACTGCCGGAACAGCTCCGGGCAGCACTGGAACCCGCCCAGTTCGGGCTGGGTGTCGTTGAGCGCGATGATGCCCTGGACGCGCTGGGGCAGCACCTCGAGGGTGGTGTCGACGTCCCAGTGCAGCTCGATGTCGAAGCCCTGCTCCATGGGTTCGATCAGGGAGCGGGAACGGTTCTTGATGTTGGGCGGGTTGAGGTTCAGCCGGTCCAGCGTGGTCCACAACTCCTCGCAGTCCCAGATGTCGACGAAGCCGTAGACGAACAGGTCGCGGTCCAGGTCGGAGCGGAACTCCCGCTCCTCGTACCAGGTTTCGGGGCGCTCGGGGTCCAGGTTCTGGAAGTCCCAGGCGAAGTCCAGCAGGGCGCGCGCGGCTTCGGGGGAGATCGCCTCGCGGACGAAGACATAGCCGTACGTCTACCAGGAGGCGAAGTCCTCCTCGGAGAACACGCGCAAGGGGAGGGACTTCTCGATGCGGCGCAGGGGGGTGGGGGCGAGGTAGGTCTCGCCGTCGGCGCTGAAGTAGGGGCGGTTCGACGCCGCCCGGTACAGGTGCTGGTCAGAGGTGGGCATGGCTGGTGCTCCAGACCCGTTTCTGCTGCGGCCGAATGGCCGAGTATTGGACTAGATCAAGGAAGGTATCCGCGGCTATAACGGAGTTCGCCGAGCGGCCGGAAGGCAGGACCATGACCACCGATGCCAGTGCGCGAGCGCCCAAGTACTACCGCGTCAAGGAGCAGTTGCTGGAGTTGACGCGGACCTTGGGGCCCGACGCGCCGATCCCGGCGGAACGGTCGCTCGCGGTCGCGCTGCGCACCTCGCGCACCACCGTCCGGCGGGCCCTGCGGGAACTCTCGGGCGAGGGCCGCCTCGACCGGGTGCACGGCAAGGGCACGTTCGTGGCACGTCCGAAGATGTACGGGACCCTGCGCCTCGACTCCTGCGCCGAGGATCTGCGGGCCCAGGGGGTCGAACCGGCGACGCGGACCCTGGACGCCGGCCCGGTCGCCGCCGACGAGAAGCTTTCGGTGCTGCTTGGCGTCGGCGTCGGCGAACCCGTGCTGCGCGTCGAGCGGTTACTGCTGGCCGACGGCGATCCGTTAGCGATCGAGACGACGCACCGGTCCGCGGGGGCCCGGCGGGCGGCGGAGGGCGAGGTGACCGTCGAGACCACGCTGGCGACCCCGTACGAGGCCGCCCTGCTGCGCACCGACGTGGGCCAGCCGATGCTGATGGTGACCCGGCACTCGCGCACCGCGCAGGGCGAACCGGTGGACTGGGTCCGCTCGGTGTACCGCGGCGCCCGCTACCGGTTCGTGACGACGCTGCTGCGGGCGACGGGCTAGCACACAGCCTGCGTGCTCCCGTCCCCCAGGATGCGGCGGCGCGTCCTCGCCAGGGCGCCCGGGTCGGCGCGGTCCACGTACCAGGGGCGGTTGAGCCGGTCGGAGTTCTCCCGCGGCACCAGGTGGACGTGGAGGTGGAAGACGTCCTGCCAGCCCGCGGGGCGGTTCGCCTGGAACAGGGTCAGGCCGTCGGGCTTCAGCACCCCGTCGAGGACCCCGGCCATGCGGTGGACGGTGCGCATCACCGCCGCCGCGTCGTCCTCGGAGATCTCCCAGATGTCCGCCGCGTGCGCGCGGGGGATGACGAGGGTGTGGCCCTCCATCACGGCGGTGTTGTCGAGGAAGGCCACGGTCCGCTCGTCCTGGAAGAGGATCTCCGCGTGCAACCGGCCCGCCACGATGTCGCAGAACACGCACTCGGACGCCATGTCAGCCTTCGTCCTTGCGGGCGGCGGCGTCGATCAGCTCGCGCCAGCGGCGGACGGTGACAGGGTCGACCGGGCTGTCCCAGCCCCGGTGACGCACCGCGGTGCCGACGTGGAAGGCGTCGACGCCCCGGGCGCGCAGCGCGGGGACGTGCTCGGCGCCGAGTCCCCCGCCCGCCATGACGGCCAGGGTGTGGCCGGGCTCGCCCTGGCGGTCCGCCTCGGCCAGCAGGGTGGGCAGTCCGTCCGCGACACCGGCGACGCTGCCCGCGGACAGCAGGGTGTCCAGGCCGGGCAGCCCCTCGATGGCGAGCCGTACCGCCGTCCGGTCGGCGGCGTGGTCCACGGCCCGGTGGAACGTCCAGCGGCAGCCCGGCACCGCGTCGAGCAGGGCGCGGACCGCGGGCAGGTCCGGCGCGCCGTCCGCCGTGAGGAAGCCGAGGACGAACTCCTCGGCGCCCGCCGCCCGCAGCGCCCCGGCGGCGGCGCGCAGGGCGTCGAGGTCGGCGGCCTGGAAGCCGCCCTTGTCGCGCAGCATGACCCGCACGGGCACGGTGACGGCGTCCCGGGTGCGCACGAACTCCGCGAGCGCGGGGGTCATTCCGTCGGCGTCCATGTCGGCCGCCAGCTCCAGCCGGTGGGCGCCGCCCGCGACAGCGGCGCGCGCCTCCTCGGCGGAGGTGACGACGACCTCCAGAATCGCCTCGCCCATGGCTCAGACCTCCGTCCGGGTCGCGGCGGTCATGGCGGGCGTCGGCGGTGGCCAGGTCATCCCGGTGCGATCGGGGACGATCAGATCGGCCGCGGCCAGCGCCTCGGCGGACTGGGTGGAGGTGATCGCCACGCAGTCGGCGCCGTCGCTCTTCGCCGCCGCGACCCCGGCCGGGGCGTCCGCGAAGACCACGACGTCGGCGGGCGAGACACCCAGCGCCGCACAGCACTTGAGGCAGCCTTCCGGATCGGGTTTGCCGCGGCTCACGTCGTCGGAGGTGACCAGCACGTCGAACAGGTCCAGCGCCCCGACCGCGCCGAGTTCGTGCCGGGCGTAGTCCCGGGTGCCCGAGGTCACCAGGCCGAGCGGGACCCCCGACTTCTCCAGCCGGGCGAGGAGTTCGAGGGCGCCGGGGATCGCGCCGACCGGGGGGATGTCGGGGAGGGTCGTGTAGGCGAGGGCCTCGGCGAAGAGTTCGTCCACGGTGTGTCCGGGGAAGCGGGGCAGGTGGTCGAGCAGCGCCTCGCGAGGGGACCGCCCGGCGAAGCCCCGGATGGTGGCCTCGTCGTGGGGGACGCCGTGGTTGCGGAAGAGCCGCGACCACGCCTCATGGCTGCGGGGCTCGGTGTCGATCAGGGTGCCGTCGAGGTCGAACAGCGCGGCGGTGTACATGTCGGTTCCTTCGGACGGTCGGTGGCTCACCGCACTTGGGCGGAGAGGGCGGCAAGGTCGCGGGCGGTCCTGGAGAGCGGAAAGCGCGCCGCGTTGGCGAACCCGGACCGGCGCAGGCCGTCCAACGCGCCGGGGTCGTCCCGCAGCCCGGTCAGCTCGGTCAGCGCCCGCCGCGGATCGGCGAGGAGATCGAGGGGCAGCGCCGAGTCGCCCAGCGCGTCCCGCAGCCCCGGCACCGGCTGGTACGCCACCGGCAGCCCGCACGCCTGCGCCTCCACGGCCACCAGACCGAACGCCTCCAGCTTCGCGGACGGCACCACCAGCAGATCGTGCTCGGCGAACGCCGCCCACAGCTCCTCGCGGCTCAGCCACCCGAGATGCCGTACGGCCGACAGGTCCCGTTCCCCGGCCAGCCGCCGGAACTCGGCGACCGGCGCGGCCATGCTGAGCCGCACCCCGGGTACGCCGGTCAGCGCGGCGACCAGTTCGGCGGCGCCCTTCTCGGCGGTGAGCCGGCCGGCGTACAGCACCCGGAGCGGCCCCTCCTCCCGGGGGACGCGGACCGGCGGCTGGGCCAGCAGGGCGTCCGGGACGCCCCAGGGGATGTGGACGATACGGCCGCTGTCCGTCTGCGGGGCCAGCCAGCGCAGTTGGTCGGCCATCCCGGCGGTCGGCACCACCAGGGAGCGGGCCGCCTCGACCGCCTCCCGCAGCACCGCGCCCTGGGTCTCGTACTCGGCGGCGAACAGCAGGTCCGTGCCGTGCACCAAGCCGATGGCGGGCTGCTTGGGGTAGCCCCGCAGCAGCGCCGGGGTGGCACCGAAGGCGAGGTGCTGGAGATGGACGACGTCCTGCTCGGTGTGCGGGAAGCGGGCGGTGACCGCGTCCGTCAGTCGGTCGACGTAGGCCCAGAAGCCTTCGCCGCTGAGTTGTTTGCCGGGGACGCCCAGCAGGGCGAGGGGGCTTTCGTCGGGCGGCGGGGCGGCTTCCGGAACCCCGGGGATCAGCATGAACGCGCTCGCCGCCAGCGGCCCGTCCGGGTCGAGGTACAGGTCCTTGAGCAGCTCGACGCTGCCGCCCGGACTCCCCCAGGGCAGATCGAGTCCGGTCAGGATCCGGGGCGCGCTCACCGCAGCTCCTCGTACAGTCGCGAGATGTCGATCCCGCTGGTCCGGGTGTATTTGCGGCCCAGTTTCTGGTAGCTGGACATCGCGCCCTCGGCGACCAGGAAGACGATCTTCCCGAAGGGCATCAGCGGATAGACCCGCACCGGCCGCGCCACCCGGATCTCCAGGGTCCAGCGGATGGCGTGGCCCACGTGTCCGAGCGGGGCGGAGACATGGACCCAGATGCCGAGCGCGCCGAGGCTGCGGTCGCCGTTGATCATCTGGGCGTAGCGCTCGGAGTGAGTGCGCTCGTGGGTAACGCCGAGGTAGAGCTGCCCCGGCCGCAGCACCATGCCCTCGGGCGGGATGACGTGCTCGGTGACCGGGGTCGCGGCGGCGGCGTCCAGCTCGTCGCCCTCGCAGACCCGGATGCGGTCCCCGAGGTGCCAGTCGTAGGCGTTCGGCGAGATCCGCTCGGGATCGTAGGGCTCGATCACGATGTCGCCGCGCTCCACGGCGGTGGCGATGGCTTCGCGGGTGAGGATCATGTCGTCGGCACCGCCACGTCCTTCCAGTAGCGGGACTCCTGGGGGCCCGCCGAGGACTGGTACTTGCCGCGGTAGAGGTCGACCTCGCCGAGCGACACGAAGAACATGATCTGGCCGATCTTCATCCCCGGGTACACCCGCAGCGGCCGGACTGGGGAGAGCATCAGCGTCCACTGGCCATGGAAGCCGATGTCGCCGATGGGCGCCGTGATCTCCACGAACAGCCCGAGCCGCCCGACCGAGGACCGCCCGAAGAGCAGCGGCACGTACTGGTCGGAGCCGACCTGTTCCACGGTGTGCCCGAGATAGAGCTGGTCGGGTCTGAGGACATGGCCGTCTTCCCCGATGATGATCTCCCGGGTGGCGTTGGGCCGGTAGGGGTCGATGACCTCGTCGGTGTAGGTCAGCAGCCGGTCACCGAGGCAGACGTTGTAGCTGTTGGGGTTCACCTGGGCCGGGTTGAACGGCGAGATGACGATCCGGCCGTCGTTCGCGGCCTCGGTGATCTCGCGACCGGTGAGGATCACGCGGCCCTCCCCGCGGCACCCGTGGCGCCCTCGAAGTCGAAGTCCACCCGGTCCGCCACGTCCAGCTCCCGCAGCATGCGCAGGATCCCGGAGAAGTCGGTGACGAGCAGGTCCGCCTGTCCGCCGCCCCGGGAGTCCTCGACGATGTCCCGGGCCTTGGGGATGCCCGCGAACTCCAGGACCTTCAGCCACCAGTCGAAGTCCTCGGCACAGAAGGCGTTGATGCCGGCGGGCAGGGACGCCACGAAGAAGTCCTGCTGCGGCTTGGAGAGGTTGACGAAGACGTCCTTCATCACCTCGACCATGACCGGGCCGTGCGCCGACTCGTCGCGGGCGTGCAGCCGGGCGATCGTGGAGTGCAGCGGCTGCACGGTGATGTCCCGGGCCATCAGGTCGAGGAAGGCGTTGACGCTGACCTCGCCGACCGTGGTCCACAGCAGGTAGAGCAGGTCCGACTCCCAGCGCTCGGCGGAGGCGTCCTGCGCCTCGTACAGCAGCCGGTTGGTGACGGGGTGCCCGCAGTCGGGTTCGGCGGTGATGCCCCGGGCCTCCCGGGAGCGCTGCATGCCGAGCATATGCATGTACGTGTGCCACACCTCGTCGATGTGGGACTGCCGCACGATCTCCTTGACCTCGAAGCGGTCCACCCCGGGGAACACGGCGTGGCCGAGCTTCTCGAAGGTGGGGTTGACGACGAACTCCTCGGCGGCCACGACGCGTTCGTTATACGCGATCCAGCCCAGGGTGTTCACCGTCCGCCGTTTGTCCTCCGGGGCGTCCCGGAAGTCGGGGTGCTCGCCGAACGGCATCAGCGCGACGGGGTAGTCGAGCAGTTCGGGGTCGTACTCCTCGGCTCCGGTGACCTTCTCCATGTCGGTGCGGACGGTGGCCCGGCGGGGCCAGGCCGCCGCCAGCCGGCGGAGCGTGCTGGGGCCGACCTGGCCGGTGGCTTCCTCGATGGTTCCCAACTCTTGTGTTCCTCCGTTGTCTTGCCGCGTCATTCGGCCGGTCCGGCGGTGGGGCGGGCCTCGATGACCCGGTATCCGCTGAAGCCGAGCGGCGCGCCGATCTGTGTCAGCTCGAGGCCGGCGGCGTCGAGGAGCTCGGTGAACTCCCGCTCGGTGCGCTCCCGGCCGTGGGTCAGGACCATCAGGTTGAGGTCGCTGACGGTGAGGAAGGGGTCGGTCGTGGTGTCCGCGACGGGCGGTGCGACGACCTCGACGATCAGCACCCGGGCCGGGTCCGCCATTGCCCGGCGACAGTTGCGGAGAATCGTCACGCAGGTCTCGTCGTCCCAGTCGTGCAGCACGCTCTTGATCACATAGCGGTCGCCGCCCTCGGGCACGGCGGTGAGGAAGTCCTGGGCGGCCAGTTCGCACCGGTCCGCGACACCCGCGGCGGCGAGAACGTCCGGGGCTGCGGCCACCCCCACCGGGGTGTCGACCAGGATCCCGTGCAGGTGGGAGTGGTGCCCGAGCACCCCGGCGAGCAGGGCGCCGTTGCCGCCGCCGACGTCCACGACGGTCTTGACGCCGTCGAAGTCGTACGACCGGGCCAGCGCCTGGGCCTCCGCGCCGCCGCTGACCGCCATCGCGGCGTGGAACTCCGCGCCCAGCTCCGGATCGGCCGCGAACAGGTCGAAGACCGAGCCTCCGGTGACCGACTCCACGGACGGCCGTCCGGTGCGCAGACACTCGGTGAACCGTCCCCAGGAGGCCCAGACGGCCTCGCTGAAGTAGGGCATCAGCATCGGGCGGACGGAGCCCGGCACGTCCGAGCGGAGCAGGTCGCCCGCCGGGGCCAGCCGGAAGCCGTCCTCGCCCTCCTGCTCCACCACGCCGAGGGTGGCCAGGCCCCGCAGCAGTCGGCGCAGCGCCGGGACCCGGGTCCCGGTGTGTTCGGCCAGCTCCTCTGTGGTCAAGGGTTGTTCGGCGAGCAGGTCGGGGAGCCGCAGCCGGGCGGCGGCGTGGATCATCTGGGCGGGAATGAAACCGAAGGCGAGGCGGTAGAGGTGGGCTGCCGCCATCGGGTCGATCATGGTCACGTGCCACTCGTTTCCGGACGAACAGGGGCGAAGGAGATGGGCAGTGCGGTCAGCCCGCACAGGATGCTGATCTGGCGCCAGCGCAACTCGTCGGCCGGGACAGCCAGTTGCAGTCCGTCGAACCGGCCGAGCAGCGCTCCGAGCGCCGTGGTCGCGAGCATCCGGGCCAGCGGGGCGCCGAGGCAGTAGTGGATGCCGTGCCCGAAGGCCAGATGGGGGTTGGCCGCCCGCCGTACGTCCAGGGTGTCGCCGTCCAGGAAGGCGCCGGGGTCCCGGTTGGCCAGGGACAGGCCGATGTTGACGACCGAGCCGCAGGGGATCACGGTCCCGCCGATGACCACGTCGTCGACGGCGACCCGGAGTGCGGACTGGCCCGCCGATCCCTCGTAGCGCAGCAGTTCCTCCACCGCCGACGGCAGCAGCGCCGGGTCGTCGCGGACCAGGGTCAGCTGGTCCGGGTGGAGCAGCAGGGTGAGCAGTCCGTTGCCGATGAGGTTGGTGGTCGTCTCGTGTCCGGCAACGAGCAACAGCACGGCCAGGCCGATGAGTTCGTCGGCGTCGAGGCTGCTGCGCTGTTCCTGGGCCACGATGAGGGCGCTGAGCAGATCGGGCTGCTCGTCCGGCGCCAGGTCCGGTCGTAGGGCGGCGCGCTTGGCCGCGACGAGCCGGGTGAAGTAGGCGCGTAGCCGGCGGGAGCGCTCCTCGCGGGTGCGCGGTCCGGCGGCGGTGGACAGGGTGCGCGCGGCCCAGGTGCGGAAGGCGTCCCGGTCCTGGGTGGGCACGCCAAGCAGCTCGCAGATGACCAGCACGGGCAGCGGGAAGGCGAGATCGGCGATGACGTCCGCACGCCCGGTGGGCGCGAGGGCGTCGAGGAGTTCGCCGGTGACGGCCTCGGCCCTCGGCGCCAGCGCGTTGATCCGACGGCGGGTGAAGCCGTGGGAGACGAGTCCGCGCAGCCGGGTGTGGTGCGGCGGATCGTTGTTGGCCATCGGGGAGTAGGCGTTCGCGGTGTCGACCGGATGGCCGAGACGGCGCGGGTCGTTGGAGAGGCCGGGCGCGCGCAGGGCCTGGCGGGCCTCGGCGTACCGGGAGATCAGCCAGTACGTGAAGCCGCTCTCCTCCCGTACCAGGCGGACCGGTGGTTCCGTGCGCATCCGCTGGTGGACCGCGTCCGGTTCGGTGAGTAGCCGATACGGGCTGAAATCGAGCAGATGTTCGATATCCGGCTTACTCTGCACCTGTTTCCCCCTGAGCCGACCGACCGGATCACCTTCGCACCGTGGCCGGAAGCTGTCGTCCGCCCCTGGACCGGATTTACTTCTCAGACTGGAGGTTGAGGTTCCGACTCCGTCTCCACCGGCCGCCACCTGGGGCTGTGAAGCCGGGCTCGAATGTCGCTAGATCTTTCCGGCGACCTGTCAGTACTGTGCAAGATGGAGACGAGTGGTCCAGACCACCGGTCGCGGCCGTTTCCCCATATATCTGTCTGCGGGATTCATGCACTCATGGGGGTTATTCCACATCATGACGAACACAACTGGGGCTGACTGTATACGGGTCCTGATCTGCGACCCACGCCATCTGATGCGAGCGGGGATGGTCAGCGTCCTGGAGAGAGAACCGGACATCAGCGTGGTGGGCGAGGCCCTCGACGGCCGGGAGATGCTCGCCGCGGTGCAGAGCCTGCGCCCGCATGTCGCACTCATGAACCACGACGCCGACGCCGTGGACGGCATCACCGTGGCGCGCAGTCTGCGGAGAATGGCCCCGGACAACGCGCCGGGCGTCCTCATGCTCAGCTCCCGGACCGAGCAGGCGGAGCTGCTGTCGGCGCTGAAGGGCGGGGTGCGCGGCTTACTACCGGGCAACTGCGACCCGCGGACCCTGCCCGCCGCCATCCGGGACATCGCCGGCGGCGCGATGGTCCTGAAGTCACCGAACGCCGTGCAGCTGATCGGCAGACTGCTCAACCGCTCGCCCGAGGTGGCCGCTTCCGCGGGCTCCGAGCAGCTCGCGCTGCTCACCACCCGGGAGCGCGATGTGCTGTCACTCGTCGCGAACGGCCACTCCAACCTGGTGATTGCGAAGATGCTGTCGCTGAGCGAGGCGACGATCAAGTCCCACCTCTATCATCTGTGCCAGAAGCTCGGCCTGCGCGATCGCACCCAGGCCGTGATCCTCGCGTACGAGACGGGTCTGGTCCGCCCCTGCGCGGCCTGATCCGGCGGCCGGGGGCGGTGTCGGCGGCAGTGACCAACGCCGGCACCGTCCTCAGCCCGCCGCGGGGAGCAGTTCGGCCGCGTCGACATGGCTCACCGCCACCGACAGGAAGGCGTTCGCGGACGCCGGATCGCTCGCGATCCATCGGGCGAACTCCAGCCTCTCCTGAGTCACTTCGAGCCGTGCGGTGTCGAGCGCGGTCCGGTAGCGCGGCTCCATCAGCCGTCGGTGGCCGTCGGCATAGCGGTCCAAGGCGGTCTCCAGCTCCCGGTCGTCGTGCAGTCCCGCGCCGACCGACCCGGCGAGCAGCGCGGCCTGTTCGAAGGCGTCACTGATGCCGGTCCCGGTGATGGAGTCCTTGTGGCATCCGGCGTCCCCGACCAGGACCCAGCCCGGCCCCCTGACCGTACGGATGTGGTTGAGCTGGCTGCCGGTGCCACGCAGCCGCTCCACGCGCCGTGCCGACAGGGCGCGTTCGGCCAGGTCGGGGGCGGTGGTCCGAATGGCCTCCCGGTAGGCGCGATCCGCGTCCCGTCGTATGTCATGGAACTCCGCCTGCGGGAAGTAGGCGGCCACCAGGGTGAGTTCGTCGTGGGTGCCGACCACGCCGATGAGCCGTCCGGTCCGCTCGTACACCTCGAACTGTGCGGACAGCCCCTCCCAGTAGCCGTAGTAGACGCAGGTGCGCGGGGCGTCCTCCCGCTCCACCGGCGCCCCGCACAGGCCCGCCAGCGTCGAGCGCATCCCGTCGGCGCCCACCACCAGCCGGGACCGCACCGCGCTCTCGCCCCGGCCGGTCCGGCAGCGCACCCCGGTCACCCGGCCGTCCTCGGTGAGCACCCCGGTGACGGTGTGACCCTGCCGGAACTCGGCCCCGGCCTCGACGGCCGCGTCGATCAGCATGCTGTCCAGGACATACCGGCGCGGCGCGTACACCGCGTCGATGCCCTCCTCCACGGGGACCGGACCGGCGAGCCGGACGTCCTGGAGCGTGTAGGAGATCCGGCGCACCGGCGGGCAGCCGGTCGCGGCGAGCCGGTCCAGCAGCCCCCAGCGCCGGAGCAGCCGCAGTCCGGGCCGGTGGATGTGCTGGGTGGAGAGGGTGTCGCTGGGGAAGGCCGCCCGGTCCAGCAGCAGGACCCGGTACCCGGCCCGCGCGAACAGCAGCGCGGTCGAGGCACCGGCGCTGCGCGCGCCGGCCACCACCACGTCGTAGGACTCCATGAGTCGGGTGCTCCTTCTGTTCAGAAACCGGCTCGCAGGGGCAGGTGCGGGTCCGTGCGGTCCGGTGCGCGGGGGCCCACGGTCACCAGCACCAGCGGCTGGAGCGGACCCGTGGTCAGACCGAGGGCCGACCGCACACCCTCGGGGTCGAAGTCGCAGTGCACATGGCTCTCCAGGCCGACGGCCGCGGCGGCCAGCGCGATCCGCTGGGCCGTGGCACCGGCGGCGATGTTCTGCGCCCGGTACCAGCGGTCCCCGCAGCGCTCGACCCCGCTCCGCGGATCGCCGCAGACCGCGAGGACCGCGGTGGCGGTACGGCATTCGTCGGCCAGCATGGGGCTCTTGGCCGCGGCGAGCACGTCCGGTACGGCGTCGGCCCGCCGGGTGCCGGTCAGCGCGTGGGCCTCGGCGTCGTAGAGGTACGCGCCCGTCTCCACTTCCGGGACCCGCTGGAGCAGTCCGGCGAGTTGGACCGGGACCTCCACCCCGGTCACCGGGGTCCCCGCGGCGGCGAGGAGGGCGGCGAGCGTCCGCTCGGGCACCGGGGCCGGCCGGAAGCCGTACGCCGTGCGGCGGCCCGGGAAGCCGCCGGCGAGGTCGAGGGCGGCGGGGGGCAG
>NZ_JARGEE010000131.1:0-21412 GCF_033794485.1 Streptomyces sp. MB09-02B | reverse complement strand
GTCCCCGCCCGTCGGCGAAGTGGAAGCGGGAGCGGGCCGTGCTGCCGGGCGGTGCGGCGAGCGCCTCACGGAACCACGGGTGCTCGCTGGAGCAGTGGTTGGGGACGATGTCGAGCAGAACCCTGATGCCCAGCCGCCTGGCGTCCGCCACCAGCAGGTCGAACTCGGCGAGGTCGCCGAAGAGCGGGTCGACGTCGCGGTGGTCGGCGACGTCGTAGCCGTGGTCGTGCTGGGGCGAGGGGTAGAAGGGGCTCAGCCAGATCCCGTCGACGCCGAGCTTCCTCAGGTACGGCAGTCCGGCCCTGACTCCGGCGAGATCGCCGACGCCGTCGCCCGTGCTGTCCAGGAAGCTGCGGACGTACACCTGGTAGATCACTGCGTCGCGCCACCAGCGACGTGTGTCGATGTGCTTGGAACTCACCCGTTGACCTGTCTGTGCGACCTGACGGTTATGCATGCATGTTAGGTAGGAGTGTCGCGGAGGTGTCAACGAGTAGACAGAAGCTACCGGAAAGTTGGGTGCTCAAATGGGGATTTATCGGGTCAGCAGGGCATCATATGAGACGCTCGCGTTACCTAACATGTAACTAGAGAGCTGCTCAGGAACTACCGAGGGGCGAACTAGCCCCGGGAGATGTCGGCGAGTTCGCGGGTCAGCCGTCGCACCGTCGCCTCGGGCGTCCGGTGCCCGGCCAGCGCGTCGTGCACGACCGCCTGGACGACCAGGCTGACCTGGTCGTACCGCGGGCTCTTGGGGCGTGGCGCGGCCGCGAGGACGCTCGCGCGCAGCGTCGGCAGGTACGGGAACTCCCGCACCAGGCCCGGGTCCTCGTACAGCTCCGCGCGGACGGGAGGCAGCGCGCCCCGGGTGAGGACCTGCCGCTGGACGCGCTCGCCGGTGAGGTACGCGATCAGGCGCGCGGCGGTGTCGGGGTGCTCGGCGTGGGCGCTGACGGCCAGGTTGGAGCCGCCGAGCACACTGGTCCCGGGCCCGTCCGGCCCCGGCAGCGGCACGGCGCCGACCTTCCCGGCGACCGCCGAGCCCGCGGCGGAGGCGCTGACGTAGGCGTAGGGCCAGTTGCGCAGGAAGAGCAGCCGGCCGTCCTGGAACGCCTGCCGGGACTCCTCCTCCTTGTACTGCAGCGCCTCCCGGGGGATCCAGCCCTCGCGCACACCACGGGCGAGGAAGCCGATGCCCTCCTGGGCCGCCGAGCCGACGGTGACGCGTTCGCCCTCGTCACCGAGGATGGTGCCGCCCGCCGAGTACACGGCCTCGGCCGCGTTGACGGTCAGGCCCTCGTAGGGCAGGAACTGGCCCGCGTAGCCGTCGAGTCCGTGCCGGGGCGCGACGGTCTTCGCGTAGCGCTCCAACTCGGCCCAGGTGCGGGGCGGCGGCAGACCCTCCTTTGCGAGGACGTCCGCGCGGTAGAGGAGCAGACCCGCGTTGGTGACGTACGGGACGGCGTAGAGCCGACCGTCGTACGTAGCCGTGTCCACGACCGGCGGGAGGAAGCTGCCGAGCGGGAAGCGGTTCCTCGGCAGCGGACGGATCCAGTCGGCGGCGGCGAACTCCGAGGTCCAGGTGACGTCGATGTTGAGGACGTCGAACCGGCCGCGTCCGTCGGCGCGCAGATCGGTGATCATCTGGGCGCGGGTCTCGTCGGCGGAGTCCGGCAGCTCGACGAGGGTGACCTTCTCCCCGGGGTGGGCCCGGTTCCAGCCTTCGAGGAGGGGGCCGAGATAGCCGGTGAGGTCGCCCGCGGTGGCGAGGGTCAGCGGACCCCGGCCCCTGAGTCCGCCGTCGGCCCGGGCCCCGGAGGCTCCGTAACCGGCCAGCACGACCGCGAGGACGAGGAGGCTCCTACCGGCGGCGCGCATCCACCGCATAGGTTCCTCCCTGTACACCGGCACCGGGCACCTTCGCCCGGAGTCAGGGGCCATGTATACCTGTTAGGTATGGGCGATACTAGGGCCTGGAACACAATACGAGGCTGCGAGGAGGACAGCTCGAGTGCGCCTGCCCCTCCTGGCCCTGCTGGCGCGCGGCCCGGCCCACGGCTACGAGCTCAAGCAGGACCTTGAGCAACTGCTGGGCGCCGCGTACCCTCAGCCGAACGTCGGCCAGATCTATGTGACCCTCGGCCGCCTCGAGAAGTCGGGCCTGATCGAGGGCGAGGAGGTCGAGCAGTCGAGCCGGCCCAACAAGAAGATCTACCACCTCACCGACGCCGGGCGGGAGGCGCTGCGCGCCTGGTACGAGGAGACGGCGGAGGAGCCGCGGGTCCGGGACGAGTTCTTCATGAAGCTCGCGCTCGCCCCGCAGACGGGTCTCGCCGACCAGATCGCCCTGATCAACAGACAACGGCGCCACTACCTGAACACCATGCGCAATCTGTCGAAGCTCTCCACAGCCGAGAACGGCCGGGACAACCGTGTCTCCCGGCTGCTGATCGAGGGCGCCATGCTGCACCTCCAGGCCGACCTCGACTGGCTGGAGCGCTGCCAGGAGGAGCTGGAGGAGCCCGGGTGAGCGACGTCCCCATCCCTGTGCTGCGGGCCGAGGGCCTCGTCAAGACCCATCACGGGCAGGGCGCGCCCGCCCATGCCGTGCGCGGAGTGGACCTGTGCGTGCGCGAGGGCGAGTTCGTGGCCGTCACCGGTCCGTCCGGTGCGGGCAAGTCGACGCTGCTGCATCTGCTCGGCGGGTTGCAGCGGCCGGACAGCGGCAGCGTCTGGCTGGGCGGCGAGCGCACCGACGGCTACAGCGAGGCGCGCTGGGCCGTCGAGCGCCGGCGTCGGATCGGCATCGTGTTCCAGTTCTTCAACCTGGTCTCCGACCTGTCCGTCGCGGACAACGTGGAACTGCCGGCGCTGCTGGCCGGGGTCTCCGCCAAGCGGGCGCGCGCCGAGCGCGAGGAACTGCTGGCCGAGCTGGGACTCACGGGCAAGGAGCGCAGCATGCCGGGCGAACTCTCCGGCGGCGAGCAGCAGCGCGTCGCGCTCGCCCGGGCCCTGGTGAACCGTCCGCCGCTGCTGCTGGCGGACGAGCCCGCGGGGAGTCTGGACAGCAAGGGAACGCGCGAGGTGACGCGGGTGCTGTCCCGTTTCCACCGGCGGGGGCAGACGATCCTCCTGGTCACGCACGACGCACGCCTGGCGAGTGCGGCGGACCGGGTCATCAGCTTCTTCGACGGCCGCATAGCGGACGACGTCGAGCTGGACGGCACGCCGGTACCCGGCGCGGGGGTGCCCGCCGTGCTGGAGCTGAAGGACTGACCGATGCGAGCCATGTTGCGCTGGGCGCACTCGGACCTGCGGACCCATCGCGGCGAGGCACTGTTCTTGGTCCTCGCCACCGTCGGCATCGTCGCCTCCCTGCTGCTGGCGGCGGCGCTGTTCGGCTACGCGACGAACCCCTGGCAGCGTGTCTTCACGCAGTCCCGGGGCGCCCATGTGTGGATCCACACCGCCGCCTCCACCGAGGCCTCCGACCTCACCGCGCTGGACGACCTGGACGGGGTCGAGGCGGTGGCGGGCCCCTACCCCACCACCGCCACGACGGTCGCCTCACGGGGCGCACGCGCCTCGGTCGAGCTGCGCGGCACGAGCGAGCGGCCCGTCACCGGCCGCCCGCTGCTCACCTCCGGCCGGTGGCTGGACCCCGGCAGACCCGACGGGGTGGTGCTGGAGAGCGGTCTCGCCCAGGCGCTGCTGGCCGGGCCCGGGGACGTCCTCACCCTGCCGGGCCGCACCGGATCCCTGACCGTCCTCGGCGTCGCCGACAGCGCCGAGCCCGGTTACCGCAAGGGCGAGCGCCCCGGGCTGGTCTGGGCGCCGCCGGCCGCCCTGCCCCGTACCGGCTCCGTCGGTGGCCAGGTGATCGGGCTGCGGCTGACCGACCCGGACGCCACCGACTACGCTGTCCAGCGGGCCGTCACCCTGCTCGGGGCGGGCGCCGTCGGCGAGGTCTCCTCCTGGCAGCAGGCGCGCTCCGAGGCGCAGAGCGACGACCGGCTGCTCGGTCAGGTGCTGGGGCTTTTCGGACTGGGCGCGCTGGTCGCCGCGGGTCTCGCCGTGCACGGGGCGATCGGCACCCGGGTCCGGGGGCATCTGCGGGACATCTCGATCCTCAAGGCGATCGGTTTCACCCCGGGCCAGCTCGTGCGTGTCTTCCTGCTCCAGCACCTCGCCTACGCCCTGCTGGGGGCGGTGACCGCGGCGGTGCTCACCGAGGCGCTGGCGCCCCGGCTGCCGGGGCGGCTCGGGGACGCGGTCGATGTGTGGCAGGGGCTGCCTGGGCACACGGTCGCCCTGGTCCTGGTGCCGGTGACGGTGGTGCTGTTCATCGGCGCGACCACCGGCCTCGCGGCCTGGCGGGCGGGGCGGGTCCCCCCGGTGCCGGTGCGCCGGGCCGCCCTGTCGGCCGGCGGGCCCCTGTCCGCGCCGGCACGCCGGGCGCTTGCCCTGCGGCTGCCGGCCGCACTGGTCCTCGGCTGGCACAAGGCGTTCACCCGCCGACCCCGCACCCTGGCCACCGTCGCCCGGCTCGCGCTGCCGTTGACGCTGATCGTGGTGGCGATGAGCGCCTGGACGACCATCGACCGCTTCCACGGCCACCCGGAGCGGATGGGCCTGCCCGCCGCGCTGACCGTGCGTGCCGACGACGGTGCGAACGCCCCGGCGACGCGGGCCCTCCTGGCCCGTCATCCGGACGTGACCGCCGTCCACCCCGGTGTCGAGGTGGCCGCCCTGGTGCCGGGCCAGACGGCCACGATCGCGCTGCGCGGCCTCGGTACGGACGAGGACCCCTACCCCTTCTCGCTCGCCGAGGGCCGTACGGCCCGGGGACCCGACGAGGCGGTCGCCGGGCAGGGACTGCTGGACCTGCTGGACGTGCGCGTCGGCGACTGGGTGCGCATGACGGTGGGCGGCCGGCCGCAGATCCTGCACATCGTGGGCCGCAGCATCGAACCGGACAACGCCGGCCGCGTCATCTCCACCTCGCTCGACACCCTCCGCGAGAACGACCCCGGGCTCCGCCCCACGCTCTACCAGCTGCGCCTGCGTCCCGACGCCGATCCGCAGGGGGTCGCGGCCGAACTGACCGGCGCGGCGGGTCGGGGACAGCTGGAGGCGCACGCCGTGACGAACCCCGCCGACGGCCTCTCGCCGCTGCGGGGTGTCGTCGTGGGTCTGCTGGGCGTTCTCGCGCTGATCGGTCTCGTCGAGCTGCTGACCGTCATCGGCGGCACGGTGCGCGAGGGCGAGCGGGACCTGCCGGCGCTCAAGGCGGCCGGGCTGTCACCTCGGCAGATCACCGCGATCACCGTGACCGCCACGGGCTGCACCGCCCTGGCCGCGATCACGGTCGCTCTGGCGCTGGGGCTCCCCCTCGCGCACTGGCTGATCGACGCGCAGGGCCGGTCGAGCGGCATCGGGGCCGGCATCGCGCAGGGGCCCTCCCTCATGGCGTTGTCCGCCTTCGGGGCGGCGGCGCTCCTGGGGGCGCTGGCCCTGGCCGCCGTGCCCGCGGCCCGCGCGGCCCGCCGACGCCTCGCGGACACGCTGAGCGCGGTGGCGTGACGGGGCTCGCGCGGGCTCCCGGCCCACCTGGTCCCGGTCCCGTGATCCCCGGTCAGAGAAAGCGGCGGACGGGCTGGACCGCGACTTCACGGGCCCTTCGTACCAGGGAGCGCCGCTTCCAACGGCCGGGCATGATCGGATCGCTCGACGCGATGTCCTCCTCGAAGTGGTCGTCGAGGGTGCGGGTGAAGTCCTCGTCGAGCACGGCCAGCATGATCTCCTCGTCGTGGTCGAGGGAGCGGCGGTTGAAGTTGGTCGAACCGATCAGCGTGGCGACGCGGTCGACCGTGACGACCTTCGCGTGCATCATCGTCGGCCGGTACTGGTAGATCTTCACTCCGCAGGCGATCAGGTCGTCGTAGTGGTGCTGACCGGCCAACTGGCAGACCCGTTTGTCGGTGTGCGGGCCCGGCAGAAGGATCTCCACCGTCGCCCCGCGCCGGGCGGTGGCGCACAGCAGCTCCACGAAGTACGCGTCCGGGGAGAAGTACGCGGTGGCCAGGCGGAAGCGCTCCTCGGCGGATTCCAGCATGACGCGCATCAGGGTCTGCATGTCCTGCCAGCCGAGGCTGGCCGAGCCGCGCACCACCTGGACGATCGCCCCGCCCTGCGGGCGGTGCTCGATGAACCGGTCCCGTTCGTCGAAGAGTTCGTCGTGGCACTCGGCCCAGTTCTGCGCGAACGCGGCGGCCATGCCGTCGACGGCGGGGCCGCGGACCTCGACGTGCGTGTCACGCCACTCGTTCTCGTCGCGGGCGTCGCCGCACCATTCCTGGGCGATGCCCACCCCGCCGGTGAACGCGGTCTCCTCGTCGACGACGAGGACCTTGCGGTGGCAGCGGTGGTTCTGTTTGAGCGGGGAGAGATACAGCGGTTTACGGAACCAGGCCACCTGCACGCCGGCCCGCTCCATCGTCCGCAGTTGCTCGGCCTCGATCAGCCGGCTGCCGAACCCGTCCAGGAGGAGCCGTACCCGCACTCCGGCGCGGGCCCGCTCCGCGAGCGCCCGGGCGAACTCGCGGGCGATGTCTCCCCTCCAGTACACGAACGTCATCATGTCCACCGTGTGCCGGGCACGGCGGATCGCGCCCAGCATCGCGGCGAAGATCTCGTCCCCGTTGCGCAGCGGGGTGAGCGCGTTGCCCTCGGTCGCCGCGACTCCTATCAGGCGTTCCAGTCTTCGGCGCAGGCGCAGGACGCGGTGTTCCACGGACGGTGGCGCGTCCTGGCCTTCGAGGCGTCGGGGAGTCAGCTCGGGCGTTTCTCGCGTACGGGTCATGGCCGTCGGCATCTCGCTCGCGTCACCATCGGTACCAGCGGCCGCGGCCACCACCGGCGTGGGTGGAGCGCATCACGAAGCCCAGTAGCCACAGCACCAGAACGGCGATAGCCACCCACCACAGCACCTCGAGAGCGAACCCCGCACCGAAGAGGATCACGGCGAGCAGCAGAACCAGAAGCAAGGGAACCATTGTCATCAACCTCCTGCGCCACCGTTTGCCCTGCCAATGCTTCACCAATCCCCCATCATTCCTTGTTTATGAAGGAACAACTGGGGCATGGGCGGCGCTCATTCGGGATTGCCGTGCCAGTCCAGTACCAGGACCGTGGCGTCGTCCTTGAGGTGGCCGTGGCAGGCGTCGAGCACGGCGGCGGTCAGGCTGCGGACGACTTCTCTCGGGTGCAGGGCGTGAGTCGCCCGCAGGACCGAGACCAGATCGGCGGCAGCGGCGCCGCGGTCCTGCATCCCGTCGGTGAGCAGGACGAGGCGATCACCGGGACGCAGTCGCAGTTCCTGCACGCGGTAGGGAACGGGTGCGGACACTCCGAAGGGCAGGTTGACGGCGAGTTCGACCTCCTCGACGGTGCCGTCACGCAGCCGCAGGGGCCAGGGGTGCCCGGCGTTGACCAGTTCGCACAGGCCGGTTTCGAGTTCGACGCAGAGCATCTGTCCGGTGGCCAGGCCCCGGCTGTGGCGCAACAGTGCCTGGTGGGCGTGCTCGGCCTGACGGAGCGCGTCACAACCGCTGCGGCGAGCCTGTCGCAGCGCGCCGACCAACAACGTGGCGAGCAGGGCGGACTGGGTGTCGTGGCCCATGGCGTCGGTGATGGACAGGTGCAGGGTGTCGCGGTCGAGTGTGTAGTCGTAGGTGTCTCCCCCGATGTCGTCGGCGGGGACGAGCCCGGCGGCGAGGGTGAACTGGGCCGCCTCGCAGCAGGGTGACGAGGGAAGGAGTTGGTGCTGGATCTCGGCGGCGAGACTGGTGCGGGTGGTCCGTCTGCCGAGGTGGTAGAGATCGGTGAAGCGGCGGTCCGTGACGATGATGTAGGCCAACGCGTGTGCCGCGTCCCGGACCTGCCGGAGCACGCTGTCAGCGGTGTGCTGCAGGGTCATCTCCAGGACGCCGATGCAGTCACCGCGGTTGGTGACCGGTGTGATGACACGCTGCCCGCCCTGCCCCTCCGGCTCCACGTGCTGGCGCTGGCTCCGTAGTACGTCGTCGTAGACGCTGCCGTGCAGGTCGACCGGCTCGGCCTGGTCCACTACGAGCTCACCGGCGGGCGCGGGGAGCCGTACCAGCCGCTGCCCCATGAGGTCGACGAACAGGAACGACACACGCTCCGCGCCCAGCCGCTTCTGGAGATCGTGCGCCACCACTTCGACGGAATCACCGGGTGGGGCCGCCTCCGCAGCGGCCAACAGCTCACCCAGCTCCAGGTCTGCACCTTCCACGACAACCTCCGATCGGTTGCCGCACCTTCTTCCCCGAGTTTCGTGACATCACCCGATGCGTTCACGAGAAGGAGGTCACAGCCTGTCTCACGCGCGCTACCGCCGAGCGCCCGCATTCCGCCCGATCTGCGTCTCGAACGCGGCCCGCTGTCACGGGAAGAGGCCGTGGCGCTGTCGCGGACCTGGGCCGTGGAGCAGGACCCGGGGTGCCGTCACGGCCGAACTCGTGTGCTGCCGTAACGAGGAGGAACCAGTCGAGGCCCAGCGGGGTCTACTTCTTGCCACGTTGCCTATTCTTGCCCCGCCCAGGGGGCGTGGCGGATTCGGGTGCCCGGCCCTCGAGTTCTCGTCGGGAGCGGGCGTGTGTACCTCACATGGACCGGAAGGGAAGCGGTGGAGGCGACGAGTACGTGGGTGCGGCACGGCACCATATCTCCTGTTGCCGCGGCGCGTTGGGCGCTGTGGACGTTCGTCGTGGTCAACCTGACCATCGTAGAGATCTTGTTCCTCACCACGGGCACGGGCAAGAACGGGGTGCTCACGGTCGCCAAGTTCTTCGGTCTGCACGCCGCCGTGCTGATGCTGTTCCAGCTGCTGCTGGTGGCACGGCTGCCGTGGCTCGACCGTCGTATCGGCATGGACCGGCTGACGGTGTGGCACCGCTGGGTCGGCTTCACCCTGCTGTGGACCCTCCTCACCCACGCGGCGCTGGTGGTGCTCGGCTACGCGAGGCTCAGTGACACGTCACTGACGGGCACGTTCCTCGCGCTGGCCGGAGTGCCGGCCTCCCTGCTCGGGATGCTGGCCGCGGCGGTCGTCGTCGTGGTCGCCGCGGTCTCCGCCCGCGCGGTGCGCCGACGGCTGCGGTACGAGACATGGCACGGTCTGCACCTGCTGCTCTACCTGGCGTTGGGGCTGGCGTTCGTCCACCAGTTGCTGGAGACCACGACGTTCGGCTCCTCCGCGTTCGCGTGGGCCTACTGGTGGGCCCTGTGGCTGTTCTCGTTCGGTGCCCTGGTCGCGGGCCGGATCGTCGTGCCCGTGTGGCGCAACGCCTACCACCGGTTCCAGGTCGCGGCGGTCGTGCGCGAGTCGGACGACGTGGTGTCGGTGCACGTCACCGGCCGCCACCTCGACCGGCTGCCGGCCCGGGCCGGTCAGTTCTGCGTCTGGCGGTTCCCCGGACACAACCACTGGTGGCTGGCCAACCCGTTCTCGCTGTCGGCGGCACCCGACGGCCGGACACTGCGGCTGACCGCCAAGGCGGTCGGCGGCGCCAGTGCCGGACTGCGCGAACTCCCCGTGGGGAGCCGGGCGTTCGTCGAGGGGCCGTACGGGGCGTTCACCTCGTTGCACCGGACGCGGCCCGGCGCCCTGCTGATCGCGGGTGGTGTGGGGATCACTCCGGTCCGTTCCCTGCTGGAGGAGGAACCGGCGGGTGATGTGGTCGTGCTCTACCGGGTGCGCAGCGAGAGGGACGCCGTGCTGGTCGACGAGGTACGCACGCTGATCGCGGCCCGCGGCGGGCGACTGCACCTGCTCACCGGTCGCCGGGGCGAGGGAGCACCGCCGTTCGGGCCGGACGATCTGCGGGCCCTCGTCCCCGACATCACCGAACGCGACGTGTACGTCTGCGGCCCGCCCTCGATGACCGCGGCCGTGCTCGGTTCCCTGCGCGAACTGGCGGTCCCCCGACGGCAGGTGCACGCCGAGCGGTTCGGCCTGGCCTGACCACGCGGCGGTACGTACCGGCGCCGGCAGGGACCCCCTGTCGGCGCCGGGGCACGGCGCGGCGGGCTCCGCGGGTGCGACGAGCCGCCGCAGCAGGGTTGTCAGGGGCATGCCTGCTCTCCTACAGTCCGAAGCAGAACGGAAATGGGAGCGCTCCCAGACGGGGGAACCGAGGAGCGCCCGTGCCACCCCACCTCCCGGCCGTGCCTCCGAAAGAGGTCCCCCATGCGACCGTCACCTCATCTCCCGCGTACCGCCCGCGGCGCGTTGGCCGCGTTCGTCACCGCACTGGCGACCATCGCGGCGCTCTTCGCCGCCACGCCGTCGGCCCAGGCCGACACGACTGTGTGCGAGCAGTACGGATCGAGCGTGATCCAGGGGCGCTACGTCGTCCAGAACAACCGCTGGGGCACGAGCCAGCCCCAGTGCGTCACCACCACGGACACCGGCTTCCGGGTCACCCGGGCCGACGGTTCCGTTCCCACCGACGGCGCCCCGAAGTCGTACCCCTCCGTCTTCAACGGCTGTCACTACACCAACTGCTCGCCGGGGACCAGCCTGCCCGCCCAGCTCTCGGGCATCTCCGGCGCGCCCAGCAGCATCTCGTACGGCTATGTCGGCGACGCCGTCTACAACGCCTCGTACGACATCTGGCTGGACCCGACACCCCGCACCGACGGCGTGAACCGGACCGAGATCATGATCTGGTTCAACAAGGTGGGCCCGGTCCAGCCCATCGGCTCCCCGGTCGGTACGGCCACGGTGGGCGGGCGCTCCTGGCAGGTGTGGTCGGGCAACAACGGCACCAACGACGTGCTGTCCTTCGTCGCGCCGTCGGCGATCGCGAGCTGGAGCTTCGACGTGATGGACTTCGTCCGCCAGGCCGTGTCCCGGGGACTGGCCCAGAACAACTGGTACCTGACCAGCGTCCAGGCCGGCTTCGAACCCTGGCAGAACGGCACCGGCCTGACCGTGAACTCCTTCTCGTCGGCCGTGGAGACCGGCGGACCCGGCCCCGGCACCCCGGGCGGCGGCGCGGCCTGTGCGGTGTCGTACGCCACGACAGTGTGGCAGGGCGGTTTCACCGCGAACGTCACCGTCACCAACACCGGTTCGGCGCCCGTCGACGGCTGGCGGCTGGCCTTCGCACTGCCCTCCGGCCAGAGCGTCACCAGCGCCTGGAACGCCTCACTCTCCCCGTTCTCGGGCTCCGTCACGGCGAGCGCCCTGACGCACAACGCGAGCATCTCCCCCGGTGGCAGCCAGAGCTTCGGGTTCCAGGGCACCTACGGCGGCACGTTCGCCGCACCGGCCGGCTTCAGCCTGAACGGGACCGCCTGCACCAGGATCTGACACGACCGGCGCCGGACGCCCGCACGGCGTCCGGCGCCGGCCCGTGGCCGAACGGATGCGGGGCCGCGGGGCCACGCGCTCACTTCGTCGAGGCCGAAGTCCCCTGCGCGGCGGTGGAGTTCCGGAACCGTGTGAAGAACTTCGGTTCTGGGCGGTGCAGCCGTTGTTCCTGACGAACGGAACACCGTCGGGCGGGAACAGGCGAGGGCGTACGTCATGGCGCCGCCGTAGCTGAACCCCAGGGCGAAGCGCTGTGCGGTGTCGATGCAGAGATCGGCGTCGATGCGCCGGACCATGTCGTCGACGAAGGTGACGTCCTCGCCGCCGCTGTTGGCCCAGCCGTTGTCGAGCCCCTGGGGCGCGACGAAGACGGCACTGTCGTTCGCCAGTCGCTGGAGCCCGTAGTAGGACCAGGTGCCCGTCTCCACGGTGCGGCCCGTGGAGACGTCGGTGGCGGTGCCGCCCAGCCAGTGGAACCCGAAGACCAGCCGGCCTGATGGATCGCAAGATTCGGTCATCTTCACGATCGGAGGATGCGCAAGCCAAGTAGTCGGGGACTATAGGGATGTGAGGCGGCCTGTCAACAAACCGCTTCTCATCCTCGCCACCTCCGAAAGATTTCGCGCTTGGGAGCGAACTTTGCGAGGGGTATTGACGCGGTTCACCGGCCTTCTATCATCCGAAGTGCCCGACGAGCCGATCGGCGTCCGGCATCACGAACCGGCATGTGTCATGCCCTCGTCATCCCTGTTGCACCGCGCATCCTGCGTCTTCCGCACCCGCAGCCCCCTCCATGGCACCCCGACCGTACGAGGAGAACCATGAACCCGTTGAAACGGATCGGCCGACGCCGGGCCTCGGTGTTGGGCCTGGCAGCTCTCGTGGCCCTGGTGACGCCCGGCACCGCGTCCGGCGCCCCGGACGCGGTCAAGGCGTCCACCCTGGGCGCCCAGGCGGCGCAGTCCGGACGGTACTTCGGTGCTGCCGTGGCTGCCGGAAGGCTCGGTGACGGCACGTACACGGGCATCCTGGACCGCGAGTTCAACTCGGTCACCCCCGAGAACGAGATGAAGTGGGACGCGACCGAGCGCTCGCGCGGACAGTTCACCTTCGGTCCTGCCGACCAGATCGTGAACCGCGCGGCGGCCCGGGGACAGCGCCTACGCGGCCACACCCTGGTCTGGCACTCCCAACTCCCCAACTGGGTCAGCTCCATCACGGACGCCAACACGCTGCGCTCCGTGATGAACCACCACATCACGACCGTCATGAACCGGTACAAGGGCCGGATCCACTCCTGGGACGTCGTCAACGAGGCCTTCGCCGACGGCGGCAGCGGCCAGCACCGCCCCTCGGTGTTCCAGAACCTGCTGGGCAACGGGTTCATCGAGCAGGCGTTCCGCACGGCCCGCACAGCCGATCCGGCGGCCAAGCTCTGCTACAACGACTACAACATCGAGGACTGGAACGCCGCGAAGACCCAGGGCGTCTACCGCATGGTGCGCGACTTCAAGGCGCGCGGGGTGCCCATCGACTGCGTGGGCCTCCAGGCCCACTTCGGCGCCGGCGGTCCCCCCGCCAGTTTCCGGACGACGCTGTCGAGCTTCGCCGCGCTCGGTGTGGACGTGCAGATCACGGAGCTGGACATCGCTCAGGCCCCGACGACCGCGTACGCCAACACTGTCAGGGCCTGTCTGAACGTGGCGCGCTGTACCGGCATCACCGTCTGGGGCATCCGCGACAGCGACTCCTGGCGTGCCGGGGAGAACCCTCTGTTGTTCGACCGCAACGGCAACAAGAAACCGGCGTACGGGTCGACGCTCACGGCCATGGGCGGCACGCCCACCACCCAGCGGGCGGACACCTCCTCGCCCCGGTCCGCCGCCGCTCTGCCCTCCCGCTTCTCCTGGAGTTCCAGCGGGACGCTGATCTCGCCGAAGCCGGACGCCACCCACAACATCGCCGGCATCAAGGATCCGACGGTCGTCCGGTACAACGGCAAGTACCACGTGTTCGCCAGCGTCGCGAGCTCCTCCGGGTACAACCTGGTGTACCTGAACTTCAGCGACTGGTCGCAGGCGGGCTCCGCAACGCACCACTACCTGGACCGCAGTGCCATCGGAGCCGGCTACCGGGCCGCCCCTCAGGTCTTCTACTACGCCCCGCAACGCCTGTGGTACCTCGTGTACCAGACCGGCAACGCCTCCTACTCCACCAATCCCGACATCAGCAATCCGAACGGGTGGAGCGCGCCGCGCCACTTCTACTCGTCGATGCCGGACATCATCCGGCAGAACATCGGCAACGGTTACTGGGTCGACATGTGGGTGATCTGCGACAGCGCCAACTGCTATCTGTTCTCCTCCGACGACAACGGGCACCTCTACCGGTCGCGGACGAGCGTCGGCCAGTTCCCGAACGGCTTCACCGACACCGTCATCGCGGCCCGCGACTCCAAGTACGCCCTCTTCGAAGCGAGCAACGTGTACAAGGTGCAGGGGGCCGACCAGTATCTGCTCCTGGTGGAGGCCATCGGATCGGACGGCCGGCGCTACTTCCGCTCCTGGACCTCCAGCAGCCTCGCCGGTTCCTGGACCCAGCTGGCCGCGTCGGAGAGCAATCCGTTCGCCCGCGCCAACAACGTCAGCTTCCCGTCGGGAGCGTGGACGAGGGACGTCAGCCACGGCGAGATGATCCGGTCCGGGTACGACCAGACGCTGACCATCCCCGCCTGCCGGCTGCAGTACCTGTACCAGGGCATGAACCCCGGCGCGAGCGGTGACTACAACCTGCTGCCGTGGCGGCTCGGCCTGCTCACCCAGACCAACTCGACCTGCTGATACGCCCATTGAGTCACCGCGGGCCCCCCGGCGCGCACGGCGCCCGGGGGCCTGTCGCACGTCAGATCCGCCAGGAACGCAGGGTGTCCGCGACCTCGTAGATGGTCAGCCTGCTCTCCCGGACCTTCCTGATCAGGTCCGACAGGGCGCCGTAGGGCGGATCGATGCCCTGTGCCGCCTGCTCCATGTACTGGGCGGCGACGAACGCGGCGACGAGGCTGTTGCGGTGCGGCAACGGCTCCAGGCGCGCGATGGTGTGCAGCAGCGCGGCCGCGCGCCAGGCGGCGTCGGGGTTCGACTTCTCCAGGGTCGGCATCCGGGTCTTGTGCCGGGCGACGGCCGCCACCAGGGCGGAGTAGTCCGTGACCGACACGTCCTCGCCGCCGAGGGCGGCCTCCTGGACGTCCAGCAGCCAGGAGACGTCGACGTACAGGGTCTCACTCATCAGGCGGCGGTGACTCCCTGACCACGCTGGGACGGCGGCACCTCGTCGGGGAAGGCCTCGTCGAACTCGCCGCGCAGCCGGTCCGCCCATGCGGTGGCACCGGCGACGAACCGCTTGCGGTGCATCTCGCGGACCCCGAGATCGTGCATGTACTGCTTCAGGCTCTTGCCCTCGGCCGCCGCGGCCGCCCGCACACCTTCCATTTCCTCGTCCGTGAAGGACACGTTCAGTGATGGCATACGCGGCATGGTACCTACTTGGCACCAGCCCGCGCCACCGTGTGCGGCACCGGCTCACGCGCCTCGGCCGGCCGCGTGCGGGAGGGGGCCGGCGGGAGGTCCGCCTGCTGGAGTTCGGCGAGCAGTTCGCTCTGGCCTGCGAGCAGTTCGGTCAGGATCCGGCGGGCCGCGCGGAGCAGTTCGGCCACGTCGCCACCCGCGAGGGCGTAGCTGACGGTGGAGCCCTCCCGGATGGAGACGACGATGCCGGAGCGGCGCAGGACGCCCAGCTGCTGGCTGAGGCTGGACGGTTCGATCTCGATCTCGCTCAGCAGGTCGCGTACGGGCAGCGGGCCGCCCTGGAGCAGTTCCAGGACCCTGATGCGCACCGGGTGCCCGAGCATCCGGAAGAACTCGGCCTTCGCCTGGTAGAGGGGCACCTGCATGAGAATCGCTCGCTCCCTGCCGCGTTCGACGGGCTCTGTGGGCACGGCGGCCTGGGTGCGCCACCGCGGGCGGACTTGCGTCCCCATCCTCGTGGATCCGGCCCCGCACACCCCGGGGATTGACCCGATCTGGATATGTCCAGTTGAAGAAATCTTCAACTCATGGGCGTGCGAGGCCATGGAGAACGTCGTTCGCTACACGTCGAGTTCGGCCCCGACGCGCCTGAGCTGGTGGCGGGCCATGGCCAGGTTCGATTTCGTCCGGTCGAGCACGAGGTAGAGGAACAGTCCGTTGCCGCTGCGGCCCTTGAGCGGCTGGATGATGTGGTACTGACTACCGAGGGTGATGAGCATGTCCTCGATCTCCCCCGTCAGCCCGAGGTGTTCCATGGTGCGGCTCTTGGCGCGGATCACGTCCGTGTTGCCCGCCGCCGCGACCGTGAGGTCGAGATCCTTTCCGCCGCCCAGCGTGCCCAGCGCCATTCCGCTGGTGTAGTCCACGAGCGCGGTCCCGAGGGAACCCTCGATCGAGGTCATGATCTCCTTCAGGGAAATCTCCACATTGCTCATATCGGCATCTCCTGTCGATCACTGCGCGGCTCGGGCATCGCCCTCCCCGCCGGTGCGAGGACCGTACGAGGTGCCCGTCGGCGGCATCGCCGTTGTTCCGCTAATGAACGAGGGAGCCGCGCTCTGCCACGCCTGCGGATCACTTACGACCGCTCATGCCCGCGGAGTGACCATTCGGGGCGGCTGACCGGATCGGTCCGCTCGGGGACCCGATGCGGCCTGTCGCGGCTCGGTCCGTAGGGCCGAGGCTGGGGACATGACCCGAGCACTGATCGTCATCGATGTCCAGGAGTCCTTCCGCGCCGATCCGCTGTGGGAGGCGATCTCCGACCCGAAGATCGCCGACAAGGTGGACCGGCTGGTCCGGCTGGCCCGCCGGGCCGGAGACCTGGTGGTGTGGGTCCTCCACGCCGAGCCCGGGAGCGGCGACGTCTTCGACCCGGCTCTCGGCCACGTCCGGCTGCTGGCGGGACTGGAACGCCGGGAGGACGAGGAGCCGCTGCTCCACAAGACCTCGCACAACGCGTTCACCACCACCAACCTGCAACAGATCCTCACCGAGCGCGGCGTGCGGGAGGTCGCCGTCTGCGGCATCCGCACCGAGCAGTGCGTGGAGACCACTGCCCGCGTCGCGAGCGACCTCGGCTACCAGGTCACGTTCGTCGTCGACGCGACCGCCACCCAGCCGATCCCGCACCGCGAAGCCCCCGCCGGACGGACCGTCGCCGAACTGCTCGCCGACCCCCGTACCCTGCCCGCCGACGAGGTCGTCCGCCGCACGGAGTACGCCCTCGCCGGCCGCTTCGCCACCATCGCGACGGTCGACGAGCTGGAGGCCGCGGCGGACCTTCCGGCATGATGGCCGGATCGTGAGCCGGATCGTCTTCTTCCTGGTACCCGGAGTCCATCTGCTGGACCTGTCGGGCCCCGCGCAGGTCTTCTCCACCGCGGCCGACTTCGGGTACCCCTACACGCTCACGTACGTCGCCGAGCGGCCCGAGGTCCCCTCCGCGCAGGGGCTGCCGCTGGTGGCCCGGACCGACTGGCCCGCACTCGCACCCGAGGACCTGGTCGTGGTGCCCGGCTGGCGGACGGTGACCCTGGCGGACTCACCCGCCGTCTCCGACGCCTCCCTCAAGGCCCTGGCCGACCACCACGCGCGGGGCGGGACGGTGGCCAGCGTCTGTGCCGGCGCGGAGGCGCTCGGCCGGGCCGGTCTGCTCAAGGGCCGCCGCTGCACCACCCACCACGACGTGCAGGACGAGCTGGCACTGCGCCACCCCGGCGCGGTCGTCGTCCGCGACGTCCTGTTCACCGCCGACGACCGGGTGATCACCTCGGCCGGTATCGCCAGCGGCATCGATCTGGCCCTGCATCTCGTCGCCGGACGGCACGGGCCCGCCGTCGCCGCCCAGGTCGCCCGGGACATGGTCGTCTACGCCCGCCGCAACGGCAACGAGCCGCAGTCCAGCGCGATGTTCCGGCACCGGTCCCATCTCGACGACACCGTGCACCGGGTCCAGGACCTCATCGACACCCGCTTCGACCAGCCGCTTCCGCTGACCGGTCTGGCCGCGGCCGTCGGCGTCAGCGAACGCACCCTCACCCGGCTCTTCGGCCGCGCCACCGGTCTCACCCCGCTGCGCTACCAGCAGACCCTCCGTCTGGAGCGCGCCGAGCACCTCATCAGCCACGGTGCGACGGTCGACGCCGCCGCCCGCTCGGTCGGCTTCGAGGACGCCCGCATGCTGCGCCGCCTGCGCGCCCGCGCGGAGCAGGCGCCCTAGCGTGCAGCGCGGCGGGGCGGCGGTTCAGCCGACCTCCAGGTCGGTGTGCAGCAGGTGGTGGTCCGAGGTCTCCGTCAGCCGCACCTCGTGCCGGAGCGGAGTGATGCCCCGCAGGAAGACGTAGTCGAACTTGCTCTGCCAGTCGGTGGTCACCTCGCAGTCGCCGGCGAGTGCGGGACGACACCCGGGATCGGTGTCCGTGGCCAGTTTCCACATCGGGGCGAGTTCGGGGGCGTCGGGCACCGCGTTGAAGTCGCCGACGACGACGGCACGGTCGTACCGGGCCACTACCGGGGCGAGTACGCGGACCTGTGCCGCCCGGACGTCCGCCTGCTGCCGTTGGGCGAGGTGGGTGTTGAAGACCCGGACGGACCGGCCGTCCACCTTCGTGGTGACCGCCAGGTACCCGCGGTCCTCGGACCCGCCGTCGGGGTACTCCACGTTGACGCGGTCCGTCATCGGTGCCGCCGAGAGGATCGCCTGGCCGTAGCCTCCCGGGCTCCACGGCACTCCCCCGCAACGGTTCCAGTTCTGCAGCACGGTCCCGTACTCGACGTGGTAGACCAGCCCGTGCAGGCTCTCCAGGTACTCCCGGATCCGCTCGACGTCACGCGCGCACGCTTCCTGCAACCCGATGACCTGCGGTGCGTACCTGGCGATCTCCGCCGCCCGGTCGACGTTGCTCTCCTCGCAGGGGTTGCACATGTTCCAGGTCATGACCCGGTTCGGTACGACGTCCTTGACGGCGTCGACGGGCTGCGCCCCGGCGAAGAGGCCGTCGCCGGGCGCGCTGGAGCCGAGCATGACCACACAGGCCACGGTGACGGCGCCCGTGAGCAACCGCGTTCCCTTTCCGAACACCATCGCCTCCTGCGTGGATCCACACGGCAACCTACGTCCCTGTGCACGAGGTTATGGGACGAAACTGTGAACGACGCTCGGCCGCTGCCGGCCCGGGACCTACGCGTGCCGCTACTGACCGGAGATGTCGAGCGCCGTTCCGTAGAGCCGGTTCACCCGAAGCCGGATGACCACGCGGCGTTCGGCGACCAGCTGCGCCAGGAAAGCGTCCTCGTCCTCGGGCTTCGCCTCCTCCGGGATCAGCCCGAGGAGCTCCCGCCCGACCGCGTCGCCGGGAACCGTGGTGGCCTCCGAGACCTCGGCCTCGCCCTCGGCCACGGCGAACGACCACACGTCGCCACCCTGGACATGCAGCGTCGCTCGCGGGTTGTGCCGCAGATGCTTGACCTTGATCCGGTCGGCGGTCGTCGAGAACCGCAGGACGCGGGCCTCGGGATCCCAGCCGTACAGCATGGTGGTCAGATGGGGGTGGCCATCACGTTTGACGGTGGCGAGCGTGCCGAACTTGTAGGTGCCGAGGAGACCGGAGAGGGCCTCCTCGGACAGCGGGCGCGGGGCCGGTCCTTGAGTCATGCTCTGATCAACTCCCTTCAGCCGCCGGATATTTCATGGACAGCGGGTTCGCCGCCCTTGCTATGGTGCGCCGATGTCATCGATCAAGACGGTCCAGATCACCTTCGACTGTGCGGAGCCCGAGCGCGTCGCCCGCTTCTGGTGCGAGGTGTTGGGGTATGTCGTACCGCCGCCGCCGGAGGGGTTCACCTCCTGGGACGAGTACGACCGTTCGCTGCCGCCCGAGCGCCAGGGGGCGGGGTTCGTGTGCATGGACCCGACCGGGGTCGGGCCCCGGATGTACTTCCAGCGCGTTCCCGAGGGCAAGGTCGTCAAGAACCGGGTGCATCTCGACGTGCGGGTGGGCACCGGGCTGGTGGGTGACGAGCGGGTCGCCGCGCTCGAGGCCGAGTGCGCGCGTCTGGTCGCGCTCGGCGCGGTGCGCGTACACCTGCTGCGCGCCGACGAGTTCAACGAGTCGTGCCTGCTGATGCAGGACATCGAGGGCAACGAGTTCTGTCTCGACTGAGGCCGGTCGGCGACCCTACTGTTCCCTCGCCCAGGAGCGCAGCTTCTCGGGGTTCCTGATCGCCCAGATCCGCGTGACCTGTCCGTCGGCGATGTCGAACGCGGCCACGGTCATGACGACGCCGTCGCGCCGGGCCACCAGGCCCGGCACCCCGTTGACCGACCGCTCAAGGAGTTCGAGTCCCGGCGCCCGGTCGGCGATGGCGACCATGTACTGGGCGATACGCGCGCCGCCCTCGACGGGGCGCAGTACGGTGCCGACCATGCCGCCGCCGTCGGCGGTCATCACGGCGTCCGGGTCGAGGAGACCGACGAGGGCGGCGATGTCCTTGTTCTCCCACGCCTGTTTGACGTGTCTGACGACCTCCGCGCGGTCGGCCGCCGTCACCGGAGTACGGACGACGCCCACCCGTCGCCGGGCGGAGGCGGCCAGTTGTTTGCAGGCCGAGGAGCTCCGGCCGAGGACGCCGGCGATCTCGGCGAACGGATAGCGGAAGACGTCGTGCAGCACGAACGCCACCCGCTCGGCCGGCGTCATCGACTCCAGGACGACGAGGAGGGCCATGGCCACCGACTCGTCCAGCACGATCTGGTCGGCCGGATCGGTGGGGCTCGCGGAGCCGCCGGGGCCGGCAGGGGAAGCGGGGCCGGGGGCGTGGACGACGCGTCCCCCGTGCTCCCACTCGATGCGGTCGGGCAGCGGCTCGGGCAGCCACACACCGACGTAGCGCTCGCGGCGGGCGCGCGCCGAGCCGAGCAGGTCCAGACAGATACGGCCGGTCACGGTCGTCAGCCAGGCTCCGGGTGACTCGATCTCCTCCCGCCGGCCGTTCGGCAGCCCGTACCAGCGTGCGTACGCGTCCTGTACGGCGTCCTCGGCCTCCGTCGCCGAACCGAGCAACCGGTAGGCGACATTGACCAGTTGACGCCGTTCCCCGTCCACCGCAGCCGCGCCCGTCGTCCCGTCCACCGCCGCCCCCTCGCCCAACTCGCCTTACCTTTCACCGGTCCACGTCGTCGGCCTGGAGAGACCTTATCGATCCACCGCCCGAGGCATGAAGGAGACCGCGACATGGCCACCCAGGTGACGACGACGGCGAACGCACGGCACACTTCCTCGTTCCTGCGGATCACGATCGCCCTGCAGACCCTGACGATCTTCCTTCAGGCGATCTCCGCCGGACTGCTGTTGACCTCGCCGTACGGGGAGACGCTGCACAGTGTCGGGGCACGGGTGATGTACGGGGCGACGATGCTGTACGTCCTCGCGGCGGTACTGGCGTGGAAGCCGGGCGGCGGCTCGCCGCGCCCCGTTCTGCAGGCCACGGGCTTCCTCGCCCTCGCCTCGGCCCAGGTCGTGCTCGGCATCGCCCATGTCCCGACGGTCCATCTACCCCTGGGCGTCCTGATGTTCGGCCTGAGCGTGCTGGCGCTGGCCCGCCGCTGAGGCTGCGGCTGCCGCGCCCCGATCTTCGCCGGTGCGGTTAGAAGACACCGGCACGCATGTGGTGGATGAGGTCGGCCAGGATCTCGCGGAGCCACGGGCTGCGCGCGGCGGGGAGCCGGACCAGGGTGTGCCGGAAGACTCCCGAGTCGATCCGGAACGGGTGGTGGGGGCGTGGTTCCGGCGGGTGGTCACGGAGGAGTTCGGCGTGCCTGCCGCCCCAGGTGGGGACGGGCGGCGACGGATCGGGGAAGGCCAGCCACCGCCACACCCCGAACGGAAGCGGCACCGAGCGGTCGGCGGGGGCCACCGGGGTGGGT
>NZ_JARGEE010000130.1:0-21515 GCF_033794485.1 Streptomyces sp. MB09-02B | reverse complement strand
GGTGTCGGGCGGGCGAGGCGTGGACGGTACGGGCGGTGGCGGCGGCGTGGCGCCGGCGTACGGGTTGGTCATCTCGTCCCCCCTGGGTGTTTCGGGTGGAGTGACCGTAGTGCCCGGCGGGGCCGGATGTGGGGGAAGTGTGGGAGGGGTGGCCATTCTGTGACCGTGTGACCGGTCGCGGGGTCCCCGAGGGGGCGTCAGGCGGTCGGTCGGGTCGCTCCCGCGCTCCAGCGGCCCAGGACCGGTTCGCCGAGGGTGCGGGCCGTCCGGCACAGAGTCTGGCCGTGGCGGGCGAAGAGCTCGTCGCGGTCGTCGAAGTGGCCGAGGTCGGCGACGACCTGGGCGGACAGGTCGCAGGCGGCGGCCGAAGCCGTGCCGCAGGCGTCCCAGCGCACACCGGTACGGGCGATCGCGTCGAACAGGGTCTCGCCGCCCTTGTTGGTGAAGCCGTCGCTGGTGCTGGTACTGGTGCCGTCGGACGCGGGGGATTCGAAGAGTTCGCCGATCGGCACCCACGCGCCGCTGATCCTGAACTCCGGCCAGGCCAGCAGGACCTGTTCCGGGACGAACGGCTTCAGCCGGGGGAAGCGCGGATACCAGTAGGTCCCGTCCACGAGCAGTCCGCGCACCCGCGTCCGTACCCGGACCGCGCGCGCGACCGCCTCCAGTGCCGCCATCCGCTGGCTGCACGAGCCGCGCCCGAGCCTCAGTGTCCGCGACACCCGGCGGCCGTCCTCCACCGAGTACACCGGGCGGACGTGCCGCGCGATGATCCGGTGCGCGGTGCGCAGCGCGTCACGCGGGGTCGCCTCGCTCTCCACGCGGCGCGCGAGTGCCCCCACCCGAGGATCGTCGTGGTCCAGGATGGCCGTGGCCCGGGTGGACCCGGCCACGCGCTCGGGCTCACTGGCGGGCACCCCGGCCCGCTTGGCCTGCGCGTTGTACGACATGAGCAGCCGACTGGTCATGGCGGTCCCGTCCCCGTCCCCGTTTTCGTTTCCTACCCGTTCCCCCCGCCGGGGGTGCGCCGCCCGTCCCCTGCGGGCGTCCTCCGCCCATCATCACACGACGGCCCGACCGGGCGCGGGCCACTCTGGGTGAGGGCCGGGCCGAGGCTCGCGGGGCGCGGGCGACGCGCTTTCGTAGTACTTCCACCGACCCCATTGCGGCGGCGCGAACACGCCGACTACGGTCATTCCTGCGCTCACGGAGAGTGCTCGTCTGATTACTCAAGTGCATTTCTCCCGCATCCCGCGAGGAGTCACCGGCGCGGTGGGGACCGAGCAAGCCCTTCTCGTCGCAACGGAGTTGATCACCCATGACCGAAACTGCCCCAGGCCGCCCCGCCCCAACCCGGCTCTCGCCCGGGGCGACGACGTACACGCTCTTCTGCCCGCCTCTCGACAGCTCCCCGCACATCGCCCGCGATTTCGTCACCAGCGTCCTGCGCGCGCTCGGCCTGGACGCCCTGGTCGACGCCGCCGCCCTGTGCACATCCGAACTGGTCACGAACGCCTGTGTGCACGCCAAAGGTGGAGGATCGGTTCTCTGGCTCGCGGTGGAGGCCTGGCGGGTCAGGGTGATCGTCTACGACGGTGACGAGAGCCCGCCGGTCATAAGGGAGTTGACCCCCGGCGGCTGGGAGGAGGGCGGCCGCGGCCTGTACCTCGTGGACGCCCTCACCGAGGGGCACTGGGGCACCGCCGCCGCCCTCCCGAACGGCGGCGGCCTGGTGCACCCCGACGGCAAGGCGGTCTGGTTCGACCTGGCGGCACCGAGGGCGTCCCTGACCAGATGACGCTCCCACCACGCCCCCCGCGCAGATCCGTTCGCGGCCGGTGGTGACCCTGCTGTCTCAAGACGCGCACCTCCCGGAGGCAGACCGCAGGGCCGCCGGCGACCATCTGCCGGCGCCGGCGGACCTGCGGGTCCCGGCCACGGGACGGCGGCCTACGGGCGCTGCCTCACCCGGTCGACGATCCCCCAGTCCACCACGTGCGACAACTGGGTGTACTTCGTCTTCCCGGAAGCCGAGGTCCGTTCGTCGCGGAAGCCCAGGAATGCATACGACTCCGGATCGAAGATCAGGTACTGGCCTTCGTGCGATCCGCGCCCCGTATGGGCGATCCCCACCCCGGTCCGTCCGGCGGAGTCCTTCACTCCCGGGATCGTCTTGACGCCGGGCACCAGCGCCAGCGCCTCGTACGCCGCGGGGCGCAGTCCCCGGGGCAGCAGCGGGTTCTTCAGGAGCTCGCCGAGCAGCCAGTAGGCCTCGTACCGATTGAGCTGGTCGAGATCGCTGATCGACCAGTCGTCGGGCCCGCCGCCGGGGTCCATGGAGATGATGGCCGAGATGAGTTTCTCCGGGTCCTGGGGCAGCTTCTTCAGCTCGCTCCACTTCCGGGGTGGCCACACCCCGCCGCCCTTCTCCGCGGGCTCCTCCCACATCTCGCGGCCCAGTTCCATGGACAGGGAGGGCTTGGAGACGTCCACTGACTCCCACATCTCGTCGGTGTAGGTCTTGACCTTGCCGGTCCTCTGCTCCGTCTCCTCGATGATCCGCTTCGAGTAGATGAACTGGTCGTCGCGCGGCGCCACCGGCTCCTTCTCCTGCCCGCGCTCCCACGCCGCCGCCCCGTTCAGCACCGTCGCGGCGGCGTTCTCCACCCGCGGGGTGCTCGTGCCCGGTGCGCCGCCCTCGCCGGAGCCGTCCGAGCCGACCAGCACCGCCGTCCCCGTGACCGCCGTGGCGACCACTGCGGCCACCGCGAAGCGCAGTGCGTGGCGGCGACCGGGGCCGGGGTCGCTGCGCCGGTCCGCGTGGGCCATCGCGTTGAGCAGCTGGTGCCGGGCCCGGTCCCGGGCCGGACCGGCGAGCGGGGCCGCGTCCGCGTCCCACTCCCTCAGGAGTTCGAGTTCGTCATTCATGGTCGGATACCTCTCGCAGTGCCGTCGGATTGGATCCGCCCAACGCTTCGCGCAGCTTGCCGCGAGCCCGGTGCAGCCGTGATCTGACCGTGCCCACGGGGATACCGAGGGCCTGGGCCGCCTCCCCGTAGCTGAGATCCGCCCAGGCCACCAGCAGGAGCACGTCCCGGTGCCGAGCGGGCAGCGCGGCCAACGCCGCCGCCAGCTCGCGGCGTACGGCCCGCGCCACCACCCGGTCCGCGGCCCGGTCGGCCAGCGGCTCGTCGTGGTCGGCGGGGGCCGGGACCCGGGCCATGGCCTTGAAACGGCGGGCCTCGGCCCGCCGGTGCCGGCCGACCAGGTTGGTCGCTATGCCGAACAGCCAGGGCCGGGCGTCGACGCCCGTGCCGCGGGCCGGGTCGTAGCGATGCCGCTGCTGGAACGCGGTGGTGAAGGTCTCCGCCACGAGGTCATCGGCGACCTCGCCGCCGAGGCGGCGGGCCGCATAGCGGTGCACGGCGTCGGCGTGCCGGTCGAAGAGCGCGGCGAACGCCTCGGGCTCATCCCGGGACCGCGCGATCACTGAGGCGTCGCTCTCCGCATCGGCACGCGCGGTGCCGATGCCGACGCCTGGTCCGACGGTCATCGGGGCTCCTCTCGTCCAAGGGACGATGCTCGAACACTTGGGCTTTCACCTGACCTTCGCCCGTCGCGCCGAAGCGGTTCCCTCAGCCCCTCGGCGACACCGTGGTCTGCGGCCACACCCACACGCCGTTCGCCCGCCTCGCCCACGGCCGGCCCGTACTCGACCCCGGCAAAGCCAGCAGGATAGGTGGTGTTCGCGTATCGCGTGCCGGAGTCGAGTGGAGGGTGGCTGTATGCGGAGCAGGGCCGGGTTCCTGGCGGATGTGTACGGGCTGGGCGGTGGGGCGTGGGAGATGGTGCCTGTCGCCCGGGGGGCGTTGGGGCAGATCTGGCGGCTGTCCGGAAGTGGTGGGGTGTGGGCGGTCAAGGAGCTGCTGTTCGGGTGTGACGAGGGGCAGGTGGCGCGGGAGGCCGGGCTGCGGAACGCGGCGGAGGAGCTGGGGATCTCGGCGCCGAGTTTCCTCGCGAACCGGGACGGGGCGTATGTGTCGCGGCTCCCGGAGCCGATGGGCGGGGCGTATGTGAAGGTGTACGGCTGGGTGGACGGGAGCGACGCGGACCCCCGCGATCCGGAGAACCTCGCGTGGTGCGGGCGGACCCTCGCGCTGCTGCACCGGGCCGGGGAGGGGACCGCGGAGACACCGAACGGCTGGTACGAACGGTGCCCCCGGGCGGAGGAGTGGGCGGAGGTGCGCGAGGCGGTACGGCGGGCAGGCGTGCCGTGGGCGGACGAGTTGGAGCGGTTCGCGACCACGGAGGCGGTGGAACTGGCGCGTCACGTCACCCCGTCCGCAGGCGAGGACACCGTGATCTCCCACCTCGACATGCGGCCGCCGAACGTGCTGGTCGGGCCGTCCGGTCCCGCGCTGCTCGACTGGGACAACGCCGGACCCGTCTCGGCGGCACGCGAACTCGCCCGCGCCGTCCATGTGTGGGCCGGCGGCAACGACTTCCGCGCCGATGCCGCCCGGCGGTTGGTGCGCGGCTACCTGGACGCCGGAGGCCCCGGGGTCGTCAAGGGCGTCGAGTCCTTCTCCATGCTCTTCGCGACGGACCTGAACTATCTGCGGGTCCAGGCCGAGTGCGCGATCGACCCCGAGGTGACCCCGGCACAGCGGGAGTTCGCGAACGGGCAGGTCGTGAAGCTGCTGCGAAAGGGGAGGCTGCCGGACCCTGCGGCGGCCTCCCGGCTGGTGGAGGCCTTGGCACCCGAGTGGTGACCGGCTCTTCGGACGGGCGGGGCGGCGGTCACGTCCGGTCGATGCGGTCGCGTCCGGTCGATGTGGTCAAGTCCGGTCGATGCGGTCACGTCCGGTCGATGTGGACGTTGGTGGACTTCACCCGGGCTGTGGCCTCCATGCCGACCTCCAGGCCCAGTTCCTCCACGGCCTCCCGGGTGAGCAGGGAGACCAGGCGGTGCGGACCCGCCTGGATCTCGACCTGGGCCGCCACGTCACCGAGCTTCACGGCGGTGACGATGCCGGAGAAGGCGTTGCGCGCCGACGTGTACGGCACGTCGGCCTCGTCGGCGGCGTCCTGGGCCAGCCGCACGGAGAAGGCCGCGAGGTCCTTCCCGTCGATGAGCCGACGCCCGCTCTCGTCGCGCCGCGTCGCCATCCGGCCCGCGTCCGCCCAGCGCCGCGCGGTGTCGGGGCTGACCCCGAGCAGCCGCGCGGCCTGCCCGATCGTGTAGGACTGCATGGGCGCCAAGATATGCGGGTCGGCGAGGATACGCCTCAGCGCGCCCCTGTGCCGCCCGCCTCAGCGTGCCCCTCGGGAAGTGGAACTCCGAGCAGGCCCTCGTCACCACCGGCCAGACCGTGTTCCAGCCCGGCACCGGACTGCCCCTCCACAGCCACAACGTCGAGGAGACGGTCCTGATCCTGGAGGGCGGGGCCACCGCCGAGATCGACGGCGGGTTCTTCGACCTGGAACCCGGCCAGGCGACCTGGGTCCCGGCCGGCGTCCCGCACCGCTTCCTCAACCGGGGCGAGGGCGTCATGCGCATCTACTGGGTCTACGGCGGCCGGGACGTCACCCGCACCATCACCGCCACCGGCGAGACCTTCGCACACCTCTCCGAGCACGACAGGGGAGGAGCCTCCACTTGATCACCACCGAGATGGGCAAGCCGGTCGGCGAGGCGGCGGGGGAGGTGCACAATTCCGCGCTGACCGCCGAGTACTACGCCACGCACGGCCCCGGCATCCGCGAGTTCACCAACACCCGCGCGTACTGGGTCGCGCCGGCCTGAACCGCCGAGGGGCCGTGCCTCACCGCAGCGCGGTCATGAACTTCCCCAACCGGGCGATCCCCTCCCGCAGTTCGTCCGACGAGGCCGCGTAGGAGAGGCGGACGTGGGTGTCGGCGGTGTGCGTGCCGAAGTCCCGGCCGGGCGTCAGGGCCACGTGCGTCTCCCGCAGCGCCCGCTCGCAGAACTGCCAGGAGGTCAGGCCGGTCCCGCTGACGTCGAAGTAGACGTAGAACGCGCCGTCGGGCGGCACCGGGACCGGCAGCCCGATCCGCGCCAGCCCGTCCAGGACGAGCGCGCGCCGCTCGCCGAACTCCACCCGGCGCGCCTCGCACACCGCGAGGGACTCGGGGGTGAAGCAGGCGAGGGCGGCGTGCTGGGCCGGGGCGGAGGCGCAGAGGAAGTAGTTCTGGGCGAGACGCTCCAGGGCCGGTACGAGGGCCTCGGGGACGACGCACCAGCCGAGCCGCCAGCCGGTCATGCCGAAGTACTTCGAGAAGCTGTTGATCACGACGGCACCGGGGTCGTACGACAGCGCGCTGCGCGGCGGCCGGCCCCGCTCGTCGTGGTCGCCGAGGTCGAGGTAGATCTCGTCGACGAGGCGCCACGCGTCCCGCTCACGGGCCAGCTCGCAGAGGGCGGCGAGCTCGTCGGCCGGGACGGAGGTGCCGGTGGGGTTGGACGGGGTGGCGACCATGAGCCCGCGCGTACGGTCCGTCCAGTGCGCCCGCACCGCGGCCGCGTCCAGCTGGAACCGGCTCGCGGCGGTGGTGGGCACGAGGGTGACGTCGGCGCCGAAGCTCTCGACGATCTGCCGGTTGCACGGGTAGGACGGGTCGCCGATGAGCACCTCGTCACCGGGATCGACGAGCGCGGCGGTGGCCAGCACGAGCGCGGCCGAGGCCCCGGCGGTGACGACGACCCGGCCCGGGTCGACCTCGACGCCGTGCCGGTCGCCGTAGAACCCGGCGATGGCCTCCCGCAGGGCGGGCAGCCCGAGCGCCGCCGTGTACGTCAACGGCCGCCCGTCCATCACCTCCCGCATGGCCTCCACTACGGCCGGGGGCGCGCCGAAGTCCGGTTCCCCGAGGCTGAGTTTGACGACGTCATGGCCCTGGGCGGTCAGCTCGGCGGCCTGCTTGGCGAACTCCATGGCGTAGAAGGGGGCGACGGCACGGGCCCGCCGAGAGACCCGTACCCCGTTCGCGCTGCCTGCGCTGCCTGCGTTGCCCGCACTGCTGCTCGTGTTGCTCATACGGCCCATGCTGCGGCCCGGGGAGTTCCGGAGGCCAGCGAGGACCGAGGTTCGGACAGGTGAGCGCCCCATGGGGCGGGGGTGCGGGGTTCGTCGGAGGGTGCGGGCCGGTGGGGCGTCTCGCGCAGTTCCCCGCGCCCCTGAAAAGCAGGGGCTGCGCCCCGCTGCCTTTCATGCCCGCAGGGCCGTGGTCTTTCAGGCCCGCAGGGCCTGGCCTTTGTCTTGAGGGGCGCGGGGAACTGCGCGAGAACCGCCACCGAACCGCGCCCGCCGACGAACCCCGCCCCCCCAAACCCATGAGGCACCGTCGTCCCGCACGCGCCGGCACGGCAGTGCGCCCTGCGGCGGGCGGACGGCTACGCCGTGAGGGCCCCCGCCACCAGGCCCGCCGCCCTGGCCACCAACGGGTTGTCCGTGGGGCCCGCCGGGTCGTGCTTCGTCGACAGGATGGACAGGACCAGGGGCGGGCGGCCGGGGGGCCAGACGACGCCGACGTCGTTGGCGACCCCGTACGCCGTCCCGCCGCCGGTCTTGTCCGCGAGCGTCCAGTCGGCGGGCAGACCGGCCCGGAACCGCTCGACGTTCGTCGAGTTGGCGATCAGCCAGTCGGTCAGCCGTTCCCGGTCCGCGTCGGGCAGGGCCCGGCCGAGCAGGAGCCGCGCGTACGTCCCGCCGATCGCCCGCGGCGTGGTGGTGTCCGTCGTCCGCCACGGCTCCGCCGTGTTCAGCTCCGGCTCCCAGCGGTCGAGACGGGTCGTCCGGTCGCCGAGCGAGCGGCAGAAGCGGGTGATCGCGCTCGGCCCGCCCAGCTCGCGCAGCAGCAGGTTCCCCGCCCCGTTGTCGCTGTGCGAGACCGTGGCGGAGCACAGCTCCCCGACCGTCATGCCGGCCTCGACGTTCGCGGCCGTGCCCGTGATGGGGTTGTACCCCGCCGCATCGACGTACTCCTGCGTGTAATGGATCCGCTTCGCGAGGTACTCACCGTCGCGGTCGAGGTCCCGTAACACCGCCCCGGCGGCGAGCGTCTTGAACACCGAGCAGAGGGGGAACCGCTCGTCCGCGCGGTACGCCACCGTGCGCCCCGTCGCCGTGTCATGGGCGTGGACCCCGAGTCGCGCGGAGTACTCCCGCTCCAGCTCCGTCAGCTGCCGGGTGAGCCCCGAGCCGGCCCCGGCCGAGGCGTACGCCGTCCCGGCACCGAGCGTGCCGAGTGCGCCGACGACGCCCAGCCCCGTCAGTCCGCCGAGGCCGAGCACCGTCCGACGGCGAGGGCGGGGAGATGGGTACGTTCTCGTGGTCGCCAAGGTCGTCTCCGTACCGGTCGTCGTGATCGAGTCGTCGTAGTCTCTGACCGACATGACGAGGGCGGGGTTCCTGGAACCCCGCCCGCATTTCATGGAGCCTCAGCCTCAGGCCGGCGTCCCGGCCCCGGCTCAGGGCCAGACCAGGCAGTACGGCTGGTGACCCGCCTCGTGCAACCGGTGGCTGAAGTCCTGCCATTCGTGCAGCAGTTGGTAGACGTTGAACGCGTCGCGCGGACCGCCGCGGTCCGGGACCGTCGACCAGATGAAGGCCGCCGCGCCGACCGCCTCCTCGCCGATGCCGCGCAGCGGGTCGACCACGGTCATCGGGAGCTTGACGACCGCGTAGTCGGGGTGCAGGACGACCAGTTCGAGCGGGGGCACCTTGTGGAGGGGGACGCCTTCGATGCCGGTCAGCACCATCGCCGCCATCGTCTCCGGCTTGATCTTGGTGAACATGCCGTTCATGCCCAGCTCGTCGCCGCCGAGTTCCTCGGGACGCATCGAGATCGGGACGCGGGCCGCGGTCGCGCCGTCGGGCGCGCCGAAGTATTTGTACGTCACCCCCACCCGACCACCATTCCCGCTCCCCGCCCGGAGCCGGTTGACCACGTGGTCCAGGCCGTCCACCCGGTCCGTGCGGTCCGCGCTCTCGATGCGGTCCGTACGGTCCTTGCGGTCCGCGCGGCTCCTGCGTTCCGCGCGCGTCCTGCGATCCACCAGGTCGGGCCGGTCGATCCGGTCCGTCTGATCCATTCCGTCCACACGATTGACACGATCCACATGATCGGCACGATCCATACGGTCCATACCGTCCATACGGCTGCGCCGCCCGATCCGCTCAGAGCCACCACTCTGGATCCGGTCGGAGCCGCCGGGCGGGACCCGGTCGGAGCCACTGGACGGCATCCGATCGGAAGCGCTCTCGGACCGGCCGAGTCCACCCTCGGAGCGGTCGGGGCCACTCGCGGAACGGTCGGGTCCACCCTCGCCCCGGTCGGAACCGGTCGGAATCCGCCCGCTCCCCGCACCGGGCAACCCGCTCCCCGCCCCAGGCAGCCCACTCCCCGCTCCCGGCAGTCCGGTGCCCGCGTCGGCCCCGGTCCGGCCGGTGCCGGTCTGTGAAGGGTCGGTCTGTGAACGGTCGGTCTCGCCCTGCGCGCCGCGTCGGCGACGCGAGCGGGGCGGAGCCTCCTGCCGCTGCTCCTGTGCACCGCGTGCGTCGCGTGCGTCGCGTGTGTCACGCGCGCCGAGCGGATCGTGTGAGTCGTGTGTGCCGTGTGCACCCTGCGGACCGTACACGCCCGGCTGCCCCTGCGGTGCGTACGGGGGCTGTGACCCCGGCGACCCCACGGGCGGCGGCGGTACCGAGGGAGGCGGCGGCACGGGCGGCGTCGGCGGTCCCACCGGCCGGGCCGGCGGAGCGGCCTGCGGACCCGGCGACGAGGACTGCGGGCCCGGCCCGGCCGGGCCGCTCACCTCGCCCGGTGCGCCGCGGTCGGTCGACCCGCCCCGCTCCTGCCGTGTCTCCGCGGCCTCTTCCGCCTCGCGCCGGTGCCTGCCCCGCCGGGCACGACGAGGACCGAGGTCACCGGTCCCCTCGCCCAGTCCGCCACCGCGATGCATATCTCCACCCGAACGCATTTCTGGGCCGCGTGACCCCCGCCGCGCAACCCGATCATCGTGTCAGTGACCTCCCCCGCGACCGCTCGCCGAAACGTGCGCGCAAACACCAGTCGGCGGGATCTTCGGAGCCTCTGACACCATGGCCTGTGTGAGCTATCCGTACGAAGCCCCAGTTTCGCAGACTCTGTTCCAGCGCGCGGCGGCCGTCACGCCCGGCGGCGTGAACTCTCCCGTGCGCGCCTTCCGCGCCGTGGGCGGTACGCCCCGGTTCATGGTGTCCGGTACCGGTCCGTATCTGACGGACGCCGACGGCCGTGAGTATGTAGATCTTGTGTGTTCGTGGGGTCCCATGATCCTCGGCCACTCCCGTCCCGAGGTCATCGCCGCCGTCCAGGACGCCGTCTCGCGCGGCACGTCCTTCGGTACGCCCGGCGAGGGCGAGGTCGCGCTCGCGGAGGAGATGGTGGACCGGGTCGGGCCGCTGGAGCAGGTGCGGCTGGTCTCCAGCGGGACCGAGGCCACCATGTCGGCGATCCGCCTCGCCCGCGGTTTCACCGGCCGTGCGAAGGTCGTGAAGTTCGCCGGGTGTTACCACGGTCACGTCGACTCGCTGCTCGCCGCCGCCGGGTCCGGTGTCGCCACGTTCGCGCTCCCCGACACCCCGGGCGTCACCGGCGCCCAGGCCGGCGACACGATCGTGCTGCCCTACAACGACCTCGACGCCGTACGCGCCGCCTTCGCCGCGCACCCCGGCGAGATCGCGTGCGTCATCACCGAGGCCTCCCCGGGCAACATGGGCGTCGTCCCGCCGCTGCCGGGCTTCAACCAGGGGCTCAAGGACATCTGTGCGGAGAACGGCGCGCTCTACGTCTCCGACGAGGTGATGACCGGCTTCCGGACCAGCCGGGCCGGGTGGTTCGGGATCGACGGGGTCGTCCCGGACCTGATGACCTTCGGCAAGGTCATGGGCGGTGGCTTCCCCGCCGCCGCCTTCGGGGGGCGGGCCGACGTGATGGCGTACCTCGCGCCCGCCGGGCCCGTCTACCAGGCCGGCACGCTCTCCGGGAACCCGGTCGCGACGGCCGCAGGGCTCGCGCAGCTGCGGCTGCTGGACGAGGCGGCGTACGACACGGTGAACGCGGTGTCCGTACAGATCCAGAGGCTCGTCGGCGACGCGCTCAGCAAGGAGGGCGTCGCGCACACGCTGCAGAACGCCTCCAACATGTTCTCCGTGTTCTTCACGGAGACGCCCGTGCGGAACTACGAGGAGGCCAAGGCGCAGGAGTCGTACCGCTTCAACGCCTTCTTCCACTCGATGCTGTCGCAGGGTGTCTACTTGCCGCCGTCGTCGTTCGAGTCGTGGTTCGTGTCGACCGCGCACGACGAGCGGGCGGTTCAGCGGATCGCCGACGCCCTCCCGGCGGCGGCGCGGGCAGCAGCGGAGGCTCCGGCAGCATGAGTGACATCACGGTCGTCCACCTGATGCGGCACGGCGAGGTCGCCAACCCGGAGGGGATCCTCTACGGGCGCCTGGACGGGTACCACCTCTCCGATCTCGGGCGGCGCATGGCCGACCGGGTCGCCGAGCACCTGGCGCCCCGGGACATCACGCACGTCGTCGCCTCCCCGCTGGAGCGGGCGCAGGAGACGGCGACGCCGATCGCCAAGACGCACGGGCTCGGCCTCGCCACCGACGGGCGGCTCATCGAGGCGGACAACGTCTTCCAGGGCAAGACCTTCGGGGTCGGCGACGGCGCGCTGAAGCGGCCGGAGAACTGGAAGCACCTGGTCAACCCGTTCAAGCCGTCGTGGGGCGAGCCGTACGTCGACCAGGTCGTCCGGATGATGGGAGCGCTGGACGCGGCGAAGGACGCGGCGCGCGGGCACGAGGCCGTGCTGGTCTCGCACCAGCTGCCGATCTGGATCGTGCGGTCGTACGTCGAGAAGCGGCGGCTGTGGCACGATCCGCGGCGGCGGCAGTGCACCCTCGCCTCGCTGACCACGTTCACGTACCAGGGCGACAGGATCGTTTCCGTGGGGTACAGCGAGCCGGCGCGGGATCTGGTGCCGCCGCATCTGCTGGCGGGCGCCAAGCCGGTGAAGGGCAAGGACAAGGCCTTCGGTGCGTGAGCGCTCCGCTTGGGGGCCGGTTACTGGTTACTGGTCGGCTTGGGTTGTGGGGGAACTGCGGGTCCGGTGGGGCTTCTCGCGCAGTTCCCCGCGCCCCTAAAAGGCGCGCGGTTTCACAGCGGCCCTGAGAGGCGCGTCGTTCCCCTCGCCCCTGAAAGATGCGTCGTTCCCCGCGCTCCTACAAGACGCGCCGTTCCCCGCGCTCCTGAAAGTGCCGCCCCTGAAAGGCACGCGCCTCGTGGAGTTTCCGTGGTCTGAAAGGGCGTCACGAGTTCTTCCGTGATCAAAGGGAACCGTCGCTTCCTCGTGGGCCTCTAAAACGGTGTGCTTCACGTGAACCGGTGCGTGAGCTGACCAAGGGGGACGTAATGCGCGAACTGTCGCGAAGGGGAGTGCTGGGGCTCGGCGCGGGAGCGGCCGCCGGGCTGGGGCTGACCGGGTGCGGTACGGGGCTCGGGGGCACGCCGAGCGAGGCCGACGGGGCCGGTGGCGGCGGCAAGAGCTCGGGGAAGAAGAAGCCGGGGAAGACCGCGAAGCCGCTGGGCGACGGGTCGACCTCGTACACGGGGAAGCAGCCGAACCAGCCGGAGAAGCCGCGGCCGCTGGCGCCGGGCGAGAAGCCGCCGCAGTTCGTGGTGTTCTCCTGGGACGGGGCCGGAGACGTCGGCAACGGGCTTTTCGAGCGGTTTCTGAAGGCCGGGCGGGACCACGACGCCCATATGACGTTCTTCCTCTCCGGGATCTATCTCCTCCCCGAGTCGAAGAAGCGCGTGTACCTGCCGCCGAACAACGCGCCCGGCGCCTCCGACATCGGTTATCTGACGGACGAGCACATCAAGTCGACGCTGGGGCATGTGCGCACGGCGTGGCTCGACGGCCACGAGATAGGCACCCATTTCAACGGCCATTTCTGCGGCGGCAGCGGTTCGGTCGGCAACTGGACGCCGAAGCAGTGGCGCAGCGAGATCGAGCAGGCGAAGTCCTTCGTCAAGGAGTGGAAGACCCACAGCGGCTGGACGGACGTCGAGCCCCTGCCGTTCGACTACGACAAGGAGCTGGTCGGCGGGCGGACACCCTGTCTGCTGGGGCAGGAGAACCTGCTGCCCACCGCGCGCGAGCTGGGCTGGCGCTACGACTCCTCCTCGCCCGGCGGCCTCCAGGTCTGGCCGAAGAAGAAGCAGGGCCTGTGGGACCTGCCCCTGCAGTCCGTGCCGTTCCCCGGGCGGAGCTTCGAGGTGCTCTCCATGGACTACAACATCATGTACAACCAGTCCCAGAACTCCACCCAGGCCCCGCCCGCCAACTACCCGGCCTACCGCACCCAGGCGACCGGCGCGTACGTCGCCGGGTTCCAGCGGGCGTACGAGACGAACCGGGCGCCGCTGTTCATAGGGAACCACTTCGAGGAGTGGAACGGCGGGGTCTACATGGACGCCGTCGAGGAGGCCCTCAAGCACATCGCGCGGGCCAAGGAGAAGGCCGGGGACGGGGAGATACGGATCGTCTCCTTCCGGCAGTTCGTGGACTGGATGGACGCGCAGACACCCGACGTCCTCGCCAAGCTCCAGACCCTCGGTGTGGGGCAGCAGCCGACGGGTGGCTGGAAGGAGTTCCTGGGGGCCGGTTCGGCCGCCTGACCTGCGGGCAAGGGGGCCGTCGACCCCGCCGTAAGCCCCCGAAACGGGCATGCGAAACTTTTCACATGAGTGTCCGTACGAGCCGCAGTCGTGCCGCTTTGCTCTCAGCCGGGGCCGCCGCCCTGGCGCTGACGCTGTCCGCCTGTGCGGGTGGGGGCATCGAGGGCGGTGGCGGCCAGACCGGGTTCATCACCGGCTCCGACGGGATCGCCACGGTGGAGAAGGGGGACCGGGACACCGCGCCCGACCTCTCCGGGAAGACCATCGACGGCGAGCAGCTCGACCTCTCCGCCTACCAGGGCAAGATCATCGTCCTGAACGTGTGGGGTTCCTGGTGCGCGCCGTGCCGCGCCGAGGCGCCCAACCTGGCGAAGGTCTCCGAGGACCTCGCCGACCAGGGCGTGCAGTTCGTCGGCATCAACACCCGCGACACCAGCACCCGGCCCGCGATCGCCTTCGAGGAGCAGTACAAGGTCGAGTACCCGAGCCTGTACGACCCCACGGGCAAGCTGCTGCTGCGCTTCGAGAAGGGCTCGCTCAACCCGCAGCTGATCCCCTCCACCCTGGTCATCGACCGGGAGGGCAAGCTCGCGGCCCGCACGCAGCAGGCGCTGAGCGAGGAGAAGCTGCGCAAGATGCTCAAGCCGATCCTCGCGGAGAAGTGACGTGATGGTGTCGGGAATGTCCGATCCGGTCATGGCTGCCGCGCTGACCACGACCGCCGCCGAGCTGAACAGGACCGTGTTCGACGGCGCCCTGCTGATCGCCCTGCCGATCGCCGTCCTCGGCGGGCTCGTCTCCTTCTTCTCGCCCTGCGTCCTGCCGCTGGTGCCCGGCTACCTGTCGTACGTCACCGGAGTCGGCGGCACCGACCTGGTCGACGCCCGCCGGGGCCGGATGGTGGCCGGGGCCGGACTGTTCGTGCTCGGGTTCACCTTCGTGTTCGTCTCCAGCGGCGCGCTCTTCGGCTTCTTCGGGCGCACCCTGCTGGAGCACCAGGACGTGCTCACCAAGGTGCTCGGCGTGCTCATGATCGCCATGGGTCTGTTCTTCATGGGGCTGATGCCCTGGTTCACCCAGCGGGAGTTCCGCTTCCACACCAAGCCGGCCACCGGGCTTGTGGGCGCCCCGATACTGGGCGCGCTCTTCGGCATCGGCTGGGTGCCCTGCATCGGCCCGACCCTCGCCTCGGTGAACGCGCTCGCCCTCGAACAGGCCAGCGCCGGGCGGGGAGCGCTGCTGATGGTGGCGTACTGTCTGGGGCTGGGCCTGCCCTTCGTACTCGCCGCGGTGGCCTTCCGCAAGGCGCTCGGCGCCTTCGCCTGGGTCAAGCGGCACTACGCGTGGGTGCTGCGCATCGGCGGCGGCATGATGATCACGATCGGACTGCTCATGCTGACCGGCGCCTGGGACCGCATCATTCAGGAGATGCAGGTCTGGTCCTCCGGCTTCACCCCTGGGATCTGAGCCAATGACGACGACCGACTCCGGCAACCGCGAGAAGAGCGCCCCGCGTGGCGGCGCGGCCGCCGACGACAACGACCTCGGCGCCGCCGGATCCCAGCTCTCCACCGCCCCGCAGGAGGACGCGCCGAATCTGCCCGCCCTGGGCGCGGTCGGGTGGGCCCGCTGGTTCTGGCGGCAGCTGACCTCGATGCGGGTCGCGCTGATCCTGCTGTTCATGCTGTCGCTCGCGGCGATCCCCGGCTCCCTGATCCCGCAGTCCGGGCAGGACGAGACCCGGGTCGCCGACTTCATGGAGCGGCACGACACCCTGGGGCCGGTCTACGAGAAGCTCGGGCTGTTCCACGTCTACAGCTCGGTGTGGTTCTCGGCGATCTACATCCTGCTGTTCGTCTCGCTCATCGGCTGCATCGTGCCCCGCACCTGGCAGTTCGTGGGCCAGCTGCGCGGCCGCCCGCCGGGCGGCCCCAGGCGGCTGACCCGCCTGCCCGCCTACGCGACCTGGCGCACGGAGGCCGAGCCGGAGCAGGTGCGCGAGGCGGCGCTGAAGGCGCTGAAGAAGCGCCGGTTCCGCGCGCACCTCGTCGGCGACGCGGTCGCCGCCGAGAAGGGCTATCTGCGGGAGGCCGGCAACCTCGCCTTCCACATCGCCCTGATCGTGATGCTCGTCGCCTTCGCCTGGGGCCAGCTCTACCGCTCCGAGGGCAACAAGCTGATCGTCGAGGGCGGCGGCTTCGCCAACACCCTCACGCAGTACGACGACTTCAAGTCCGGCAACCTCTTCACCGCCGAGGACCTCAACCCCTTCAGCTTCGACCTCAAGAACTTCCGGGGCACCTACGAGGCGAGCGGCCCGAACAAGGGCACGCCCCGGATCTACGAGGCCTCCATCGACTACGCCGTCGGCGCCGACGGCAAGGAGAAGTCGACCAAGATCGAGGTCAACAAGCCGCTGGAGATCGGCGACTCCAAGATCTACCTGGTCAGCCACGGCTACGCACCCGTGATCACCGTGCGGGACGGCAAGGGCAAGGTCGTCTTCAGCGACGCCGCGCCGCTGCTGCCGCTGGACTCCAACGTCACCTCCTCCGGCGCGATCAAAATCACGGACGGCTACACCAACGCCGAGGGGCAGCGGGAGCAGCTCGGTTTCCAGGCGTTCTTCCTGCCGACGTACGGCGGCAAGAACACGGCCGTGCTCTCGCAGTTCCCCGCGCTGCTCAACCCCGTGCTCAACCTGGAGCCGTACCACGGCGATCTCGGGATCGACTCGGGTGTGCCGCAGAGCGTGTACCGCCTGGAGAAGCGGAAGCTGAAGGCGTACGAGGACTCCAAGGGCGCGCAGGTACGGGAGAACCTGAAGCCGGGGGAGACGATGACGCTGCCCGGGGGCAACGGCACGGTCACCTTCGACGGGGTGAAGGAGTGGGCCGGCTTCCAGGTCACCCAGCAGCCCGGCAGCGGGTGGGCCCTCGGTGGAGCCGTCACCGCGATCCTGGGGCTCGCCGCGTCCCTCTTCGTCCAGCGCCGCCGGGTGTGGGTGCGGGCGGTGACCGGGCCGGACGGGGTGACCGTCGTGGAGATGGCGGGCCTTGGGCGCAGTGAGTCGGCGAAGGTGCCCGAGGAACTGGGTGACTTGGCCGCGGTGGTGCATGACGAGGCTCCGACTGTCGCTGAGCTTGGTTCCGATGGTGACCCGCCCGCCAGTACTGAGGCCGAGGGCGGTGACGCTGACCGGCGCTCGCCGGGTGCCGCCGCGCCCACCTGTGCCGCCCCAGCGGCACGATTGCCCGCAGGTGATGCGGGCTCAGATTCCCCCCGACCCCCAGCCGTGCCTTCCGAAGGGGCTGAGCGATGATCCTCGCCGCCGCCACCAACGAAAACCTCGCGAACCTCAGCAACACGCTGATCTACTCCGCGATGGCCGTGTACACCCTGGCCTTCTTCGCCTACATCGCCGAATGGCTCTTCGGGAGCCGCAGCAAGGTGGGCCGGACGGCCGCCGCGCTGACCGCCGAGGGTGGTGCCGCCGCGGCGAAGAAGGCGGCCGCGCCCGCGGTGACCGTGAAGACAGCCGGCGGCACCGATGTGCTGGAGCGGCCGAAGGTGGTCGTGCGGGCCGCCACCGGCTCCCGGGACGTGCCGGACGGGCCCGGCGCCCACGGCGGGGACGAACAGGGCGACCTCTACGGCCGTATCGCCGTGTCCCTCACCGTGCTCGCCTTCCTCGTCGAGTTCGGCGGGGTGCTCACGCGGGCCCTCTCGGTGCAGCGGGCGCCGTGGGGCAACATGTACGAGTTCAACATCACCTTCTCCACCGTGGCCGTCGGGGTGTACCTCTCGCTGCTCGCGCTGAAGAAGAACGTCCGCTGGCTCGGGCTGCCGCTCATCACGACCGTCCTCCTCGATCTCGGTCTCGCTGTCACTGTCTTGTACACCGCCAGCGACCAGTTGGTTCCCGCCCTGCACTCGTACTGGCTGTACATCCACGTCTCGACGGCGATCTTCTGCGGCGCCGTGTTCTACGTCGGCGCGGTCGGCACGATCCTGTACCTGTTCAAGGACTCCTACGAGAGCAAGCTCGCGAGCGGCGGCCGGCCCGGCCGGTTCGCGAGCTCGGTCATGGAGCGGCTGCCCGCCTCGGCCTCGCTCGACAAGTTCTCGTACCGAGTGAACGCAGCCGTCTTCCCGCTGTGGACGTTCACGATCATCGCGGGCGCGATCTGGGCGGGCGACGCGTGGGGCCGCTACTGGGGCTGGGACCCCAAGGAGACCTGGTCGTTCATCACCTGGGTCTGCTACGCCGCCTACCTGCACGCCCGTGCCACGGCCGGCTGGAAGGGCCGCAAGGCCGCGTACATCGCGCTCGCCGCGTTCGCCTGCTGGCTGTTCAACTACTACGGCGTCAATATCTTCGTCAGCGGCAAGCACTCCTACGCCGACGTCGGCTGAGTCCGCCGAGGAACACACCGAAGGCCGGTTCCCTTGTGACATGGGTCACGGGAACCGGCCTTCGGCGTACGGACAGGAGGGAGGGTGTGGAGACGAATAACGGGGACACGGGGGACCGGCGTGCGTGGCGCGCGCGGATCAGGGACGGGGACGCGGGGGCGTTCGGGGAGGTCTTCGACGCGTACGCGCGGTCCGTCTACAACCATGCCTTCCGGCTGACGGGGGACTGGTCGACGGCCGAGGACGTCGTGTCGCTGACCTTCCTGGAGGCGTGGCGGCTGCGGGGGCGGCTGGACGCGGAGGGCGGTTCACCGCGTCCGTGGCTGCTCGGCATCGCCACCAACGTGGCCCGCAACACCCGTCGGGCCGGCCGGCGCCATGCCGCCGCCGTCGCGCGGCTGCCGAGGCCCGAGTCGGTGCGGGACTTCGCCGACGAGGTCGCGGGCAACCTCGACGACCAGGCGTACCTGCGGGCCGTGCGCACGGCGGTGGACCGGCTGCGACGGTCCGAGCGGGAGGTGCTCGCGCTGTGCGCGTGGGGCGGCCTCGACTACGCGGCCGCGGCGGAGGCGCTCGGCATCCCCGTCGGCACCGTGCGCTCCCGCCTCTCCCGCGCCCGGGCCAAGCTCGCCGCGCTGCTGGCGGCCGGGCAGCAGGGCGCCGGGGCACAGGGCGTCCGGGAACCCGACGCCCGCCGAGGACAGACAAGAGGCGGCCGCACTTCCGTGGCCGGGCCCATTCAGGAGGGGAACCCGTGAACGACAACCCGTCCCCCCGGGACGAGGACGAGCCGGCCGGTGCCGGTGTCCCGGCCGCCGTCGAGCGGGAACTCCCTCCGGGCCGTCACCGTGTCCTCAGGGAGCAGCTGATGCGTGAGATCGAGAACGGCGGCGAGACCCCGGTCGTACGGCCGCTCTGGCGGCGGCCCGCCTTCGTGGGGCCCGCCGTGGCCGCCGCGTTGACCGCCGCGATCGTGGTGGGCGCCGCGGTGACCCAGCAGGCGGCCGTGCCGCTGACGACCCATGCGGACGGCTCCGGCGAACGGCGCGTGGGCGAGGCGAGGCGCAGCGACCGGAGCGCGGCCGACCTGCTGGAGCGGGTCGCGGAGGCGGCCGGGAAGCGGAGCCTGCCCAAGGTGAGGGACGACCAGTTCGTCTACACCGAACGGGACGACTACCACTGGAAGATGGATTCCGAGAAGAACGACATGTCCTGCCCCATGACCCTGGAGGCGTACCCCCACGGCGTGCGCGAGTTCTGGGCGTCGGTGGACGGGGAGCACACCGGGCAGTACCGGGGGCGTGGGGTGGACGGCGAGGTGGAGGAGTGGCCCGTTCCCAAGCAGCCCGCCGAGGAAGGCGTCAACTTCTTCCGGGAGGTCGAGGACGACCTGCCGGCCGACGCCGACGGGATGTACCGCTACCTCTACGGATCGAAGGGCGACGAGCGGGCGTCCGGCGCGAAGTCGGCCGACCGGAAGGCCTTCGAGAAGGCGTCCACGCTGCTCGCCGAGCAGTTGCTGCCGCCGAAGACCGAGGCCGCGCTGTACCGGGCCGTCGCGCGGATCCCGGGACTGACCGTGTACGAGGGGTCCGTCGACGCGGCGGGCCGTACGGGGGTCTCCGTCGGCCTCGACGGCGACTGGCCCGACGACTGGGGCCAGGGGCCCACGCGGCACGAACTCCTCTTCGACTACCGGACGTTGGAGTTCCTCGCCAGTGACACCGTCAACCTCGACCCTCTGGACGACTCCTGCGACACCCTCGAAACGGGTGACCTCGTCTCGTCGGCGGCGATCCTGGAACGCACGGTGGTCGACCGGACCGGCGAACGGCCCTAGCTCCACGGGGGGGGGCTGAGGGTCGGGGGCCGGGCCCCGCCCCCCGACCCCCGACCCGCGCCGTCTACAGGACTGATGCGGGGACGAGCGATGCCAGGGCTCGGCGGAGGTGTTCGGCGGCCTCGGGGGCCGGTGGGGAGAAGGGATCCGTCGTCCGCCGGGCCGCGTGCAGGACGCGGCGTACGCGCAGCCGGAGGTCGGGGGCCGTGCCGGGCGCGTCGAGGGCGGTGGGGACGCGGGTGTCGTCGGGGGTGTGGTGCGGGGCCGAGGCGATGAAGGTGAGGGCGGCGAGCCAGGCCCGGGGCTCCGCGGAGTCGTATGTGTCGTGGAGGTGGTCCACCGCGAAGTCCGGGTTGCCGAGGGCGAGTTCGTGGTGGGCGCGGTGCAGGGGGCGGGCGCTGCCGTAGTGGGAGGCCAGCGCGCGGTGGGCGTCCCGCCACGCCGGGCGGTTCGCGCGGCCGTTCTCGCCGTGGCGCAGGCGCAGCAGGAGCAGGGCTCGGAGGAGGGGGTCGCCGACGAAGTGGTCGGGGGAGGGGGCGTGGCCCTCGGCCGCCAGGCGGCTCGACAGGGCTCGTACGCCCGACTCACCGAATCCGACCGGGAGTTGGGACTCGGCGAGGACTAGCGCCGAGGCGTGGTCGTGGGCGAGGGAGAGGACGGCCAGCTCGTCGAGGTGGTCCTCGTCCGGGAGGAGGCGGTCCAACAAGGTCTCGTAGGTACGGCGTCCGGTGTCCTCCGCCAGCAGCAGGTCGGCCGGAGTGGTGAGCCCCCGGGGGAGAGCGCGGCCGGCCGACGCGGCGAGGAGCGCCGTGCCGAGGGGGTTGCCGCCGGTCAACCGGTGGACGGCGTACGGGAGTCGGGGCGGGATCGTCGTCCCGGGGCAGGCCGCTTCCACGGCGTGCCGGGTGTCGTCGGGGGAGAGCGGCGGCAGCGACACCAGCAGGGCGTGCGACGACGGCGTACCGCCCGGTGCCCAGTCGGTCCCACGGGTCGCCTCCGCGAGCGTGCGGCGGGCCGCGTTCCGCAGGGCGGGGTGGCCCTGCCCCCGCAGCCCCGCGAAGAACACCACCTGGTCGGCCCGGCCGTCCGCCCGCGCCCGCAGCACGGACTCCATCAGCCGCCGCCCCGCCGCCTCCTGCACGTTGTCCAGCAGCACCACCGGCCGCCCGGCCCGCTGCGGGCGCGGCACGACCCCGGCCACCCCCGAGTACGCGTCGTCGAGGTCCGCCAGCAGCGCCCGTACGAGATGGTGCTCGGCGTGGGTCCGGGCGTCGCCGCCCGTCTGGAAGTGGCGGCAGAGGAGGACCAGGCCGAGCTTGGGGTTCCCGGCCGCGTACGGGTGGTCGCGGTACCAGACGGCGCCCCTGCGCAGCCGCCGGTGCGAGGACGACATCCCCTCGCTGAACGCCTCCAACGCGGCCTCGACGGTCGCCTCGACCACCGGCCCCTGGTCCGACAGCGACGACACCAGCCGGGCCACGGCCCTGCCCACCCACCGCCCCGCCAG
>NZ_JARGEE010000012.1:0-48734 GCF_033794485.1 Streptomyces sp. MB09-02B | reverse complement strand
GAGGAGGGGGGCTCGCGGCAGGGTGGTCGCCTGGCCCCAGCTGCCACTGCGCCTCGCCGGCCGCGACGGTTGTGTCGTTACTTCATTCCCGTGGTGGCGATTCCCTTGAACCGGATGACGGTCTTGCCGCCGTCGCTCCCTGAGGAGCCTCCGGCGCAGCCCGCGGACAGGACGAGCGCGAAGACCGAACAGGTCAGCCCGACCGCACGGAGTCGAGAGCGTCTGCTCGGACGGGACGAGTGGTTCATGGTGGGGCTCCTCTGCTGCCATCACTGGGCGATGCGCACAGAAGGGGGAAACGTCGTCTCAGGAAGCCGGCGTGGGCCGCCGGCCGTCTCGCCGCGTGGCTGCCGACTCACTGCTCAGCTGCTTTGCGGGCCGCGAAAGTTACCTGCGATCCAGATGTCTGCAGCCAGCCCGGTTCGTCGGGATCCCGGGTGGACTGCAGTGGCTCTGACCGGGGTTGTTGTGAACGTCCGCGGGGATCCTCGGGCTGTTGTGCCGAGCTGATCCGCGGGTTGACCGCGAGCATCGCGCCTAGTTGAGGCTGTGTGCGTCAGTAATAGTGAACGTTCACGTGGTGAGCGTAGTAACCCGCCACATCTCGGTCAAGAGTTCTCTACGTAACACTTGGGTACTTGGTGGGACCGCACCGGTACCGGACCGGCGGGGAGGCAGAACGGACCGTGCGGGAACATGCCGGGGCGGCGCGTTCCGCCCGGTGCGCACGGAACGATCGGCCGCCTGTGCCCGCCTGAACGCCCTTTGCAGGACAGCCGGTTGGTGGTGCCGACGGGGCTACAGGGTGTGGTTCGTCCTGGCCGGTCCGGACGACTCGCGCAGCACGAGGCGGCAGTCGAGGTCCAGACGCAGCTCCGGGTCGGTGTCCTCGCGGATGCGGGCGAGCAGGGCCTGCATGGCCCGTCGGCCCATGGCCTCGCGGTCCAGGTCCACGGTGGAGATGGACGGGTTGAAGTACTCGGTGAACTCCTGGTTGTCCCAGCCGAAGACGCTGACGTCCTCCGGGACCCGCCACCCGCGGTCCTGGAAGCCGCGTATGACGCCCATGGCGACGTCGTCGTTGGCCGCGAGAACCGCGGTGACACCGGAGTCCGCGGACAGGCCCTGGGCCGCGTCGTATCCGGACCGTACGGACCAGTCGCCGTCGACGACGGCGTAGTTCTCCAGGCCCCGCTCGGCGACCGTCCGCAGATAGACCTCGCGTCGCTTGCGCGCCGACATCCAGTCCGTGCTGCCGGCGACGTGGACGAACCGCCGATGGCCCAGGGAGACGAGGTGATCGATGATCATGGCAGCCGGTTCGCCGTCAGCCGTGATTCCGTGGGACCTCATCTGGTCGTCGTACTCGCCTATGACCACGGTCGGGGTATGGTCCAGCCCCAGTCGCTCCAGGTCGCCGATGGGGGTGAAGGTCAGCACTCCTTCGGCCTGACCGGAGTCGAGCAGGGAGCGGACGCGGTCGCCCCTGACCCGTTCGTCGCCCTCGAGGCCGACGATGTCCAGCAGGTAGCCGGCCGCCTGTGCCTCCGCGGACGCACCGCGCAGGATCTGCGAGGGCACGAAGGTCGTCATGGCCGGCAGGACCACGGTGACACGGTTGGACTTCCGGGTGCGCATCGACCGCGCCACCAGGTTGGGCCGGTAGTCGAGGTCGGCCACGGCCCGCTCGATGCGGGCGACCGTCTGCGGCTTCATGCCTCCGTTGCCCCGCAGAAAGCGCGAGACGGTCTGATGCGACACCCCCGCGTGTGCCGCGACGTCGAGGATGGTGGGGCGTTTCCTGGCGGGCGGCGTCGGCCGTTTCACGTCCCGCTCCGATCTCTTCGGTCCCGTGTCCGCGTCCACCGTGCCGCCCCCCGCCGCATCCCCACGCCCCGCACGCCCATCGGTACTCTACTGAGTACGTCATGGCAGGCCGGGCCTTTTCCTCTTGCCGTCTCGCCGGAGCCGAGCGCATCGGTCCGTCGATCCCCGTTGTCCCGCTGATCGTCCGGCCCGGCCGGCCGCACGGTTGCTGTCCGGGCCGTGCGGCCGGCCGGGCCGGGTCCGCCGTCGTCGGGCGGTGCGCGTTCCTCATGTCAGACCTGCACGGTCCAGTGCTGGTTGGTGTGCGACTCCTGGTTCCAGCAGGTGTACTGCAGCAGCCGGGCCCCGTCGGTCGTGAAGGCCCGGTCCACGTCGAGGCACTTGCCGGAATGACGGGCGATGATCTCGACGTAGCCGGTGCCGGTGCCGGTGTCGCTCAGCCGCCACTGCTGGCTGGTGCGGCCGTCGCAGGTCTGCTGGACGATCGCCGCCGTGTTCGCCGTCGAGGAGCCGGCCACGTCGAGGCACAGTCCCGAGTGCCGGGAGAGGATCTGGTAGTAGCCCCCGCCGACTTCGTGCAACTGCCACCTCTGTTCGTCACCGGTCGAGCAGCCGGACTGCTCGATCGCGGCCCCGGCAGCGGTCGAGGAGCCGACCGCCTCGGCGCACTTGCCCGAGTGCCGCGCCTCGATCGTCGTCGTGTCGGCGAGCCGGGACAGCCGCGACGTGAGAACGGGGACGTAGAAGTCGGTGATCCCGGCGATGTTCGGGTGCGTGCCGCTGCCGCCGCTGCCCGGGTAGCCGCTCACGAGTCCGTCGAAGGTGTACGCCACCCGCTGGGCGTCGACGCGCGTGTCGAGCGTGGTGTCCCCGAACACGTCGGCCACCGCGACGCCCCACTTCTGGGCGGCCTGCAACTGCACCTGGCGCAGGGCGAGCTGGGTGTCCCAGTCGCGCGAGCCCATCTTGTGGGCGGCCACGTAGACCAGCTGGGCGGTCGGCCATTTCTGCCGCATCGTGTGGATGGTGGTCTCGAGCGCCCCGGCGTAGGTGCCCGGGTCGAGGGTGGCGGGGTCCTGGGAACCGCTGACGGTGCCGACCCCGTAGGTGTGCAGGTCGTGGATCTCGATCGCGTCGTTGGTGCCGCCGTCGAAGACGACGAAGTCCGGCGCGACGGAGCTCGCCGACTTCACCTGGTTCAGGATCTGTCCGCCGCTGGCGGTGGGCGCCGGTCCCACGGTGGCGCCGTTGCGGGCGTACTTCGTCAGCGTCATGCCCTCGCGTTCGGCGACGAAGTTCACGAAGCTGCGCGCGTACTGGTGCCCGTAGACGATGCTGTCACCGAAGGCGTAGACGGACGAGCCGGCGAGAGACCCGTAGGCGGGGTTCGCGGGGCGGGTGAGGCGGAAGTTGTCGATCGACTGCACACCGGTGCCGTAGTAGTTGCAGGCGACGAGCTTCGCCAGGTTCTGCCCCGTGATGCTCTTCGTGGTGGAGACCAGCACCTTCGGCGCGGCCTCCTTGCTGGTGACCGTGTACTGGATCTCGCCGAGGGCGAAGTCCATGTGCAGGTCGACCGTGTACGTCTTGGCCCGGTCGAAGTTGATCTTGGTCCAGGTCGGGTTGAGCGAGTCCGGGGCGGCGGCGGAGTCCGAGTCGGGTCCGGTCGCGGCGTGGCGGAACTCCGCCCCGGTCGCGGCCATGCCGAAGACCAGGCGTCCGGCGCTGTCGCGCAGTTCCAGACCGGTCTTCATCCCGGTGCTGGAGATGGCCGTCTTCCAGTCGAACCGCAGGTCGAGCGTCTTCTCCTGGGTGATCGAGGACGCGAACGGGCGCACGGACGTCGTGTAGTTGCCCATGCCCTTCGTGACCTCCAGTACGCCGTTGCCGATGGCGGCCCCGACCGGGAAACCGAAGTTCGCGGGGGTCGTCTGGGCGTCGAACGTCTCGTTGATCAATGTCGCGTCCGGGGTTTCGGCTGCCGACGCGGCCGGGGGTACGAGTAGGGCCGAGACGACAAGGAAGCCGGCGGTGACGAGACAGCCGGCCCATCTTCGGGGCCGACGAGCCGTTCTGCGCATGACCGTATACACGTGATCTCCCTTGCTCTCTGGTGATACCGACCGGTGCCCGGCGGGGAGGAGGAGGGCCCCGGCTGCGGCTCGGCCCAGGGGGCCGTACGGAAAGCCGCGAAGTACCGGGAAGGATGAGGTGTCCGACAACAGCAGGGGAAACGTAGTGATCGTTCATCTTGGCGGTCAAGATGTCTGCAGGTGATCGTTCACTACGCGAGGACGTGCACGGGTGCGCCTCGGCTGACGCGCTCTGGGCTGCGGACCGACTCTTCCCGTCCACACCATTGACACGCAAGCGTTACAGCCAGTCTTATGTGCGCCATCGTTGGTTTCAGCCGAACCTCTGATAGTCAGGGCCCCGCCATCGCCTGTCGGCTCGATCGCGCCGCGCCCGACACCCCTGCCTCGAAGGTTCCTGACGGGCACCTTCGACCCTCAATCGTGATCGTTCACTATCTGGCAAGTCCGCCTGACACGGAGGTAGCGCAATGAAGTCGAACACCGGCCCCTGGTCGCGCCGCAGATTCCTCGCCACGAGCGGGGCGGCGGCCCTCGGGAGCATGGCGCTGAACCTCGTCGGGGGGCTCCCGCGGGCCGCCGCGGCCGGCGGTGTGGTGTCCTACGTCGACACATCGAGGTCCACGTACGACAAGATCGCCCTCATGGTCGACGGGAAGCCCTTCTACCACAGCGGCGTCCAGTTCCGGTACGAGAAGCACAAGTACACGTACGGCTGGACGGACGCCCAGCTGAAGCCGGTGCTCGGGATGATCCGGGACGACGGGTTCACCGTGGTGAACATCCCGATCTGGTGGTCGCAGATCGAGACCTCGAAGGACACCTTCGACTGGACCGACCTCGACAAGTACCTGGCCTGGTGCGAGGAGTACGGCCTGAAGCTGGAACTGCTGTGGTTCAGCCACGAATCGACCGGTGCCTCCATCGCGGCCCGGATGCCGGCCTACGTGATGAACGACTACCAGTTCGTGGTGAGGTCCGACGGCACCAGGCTGACCCTGAACGGCAACCCCCTCCTGGACAAGACCGATCCGAACCTGCTCGCCAGGGAGAAGTTCGTGCTCGGCCGGCTCATGAGCCGCCTCGCCTCCGTCGACACCGCGCACACCGTGGTCGGCATCCAGGTCCTGAACGAACCGAACGTGTCGAAGCAGCAGGGCGGCCAGTCGATCGCCCGGAGCTTCAGCACCTACAGCACCGACCTGTGGAACAGCGGCGGATACACCGACACGACGAAGTTCCGCAAGGACGTGCTGCTGAACTACCTGACCCAGCTGGGACAGGTGATCAAGCAGTCGGACTACTCGGTGTACACCCGGACCAACATCGCCGGCATCGGGGACACGGTGCCGGTCGCAGAGAACGAGGTCCTCAGGAGCCAGGGAACGGCGACCATCGACTTCTTCGGAAAGGACCCGTACACCAAGAGTTTCGACACGCTCTACAACTACGGGCAGGACGGCACGTGGGCCCAGGGGAAGAACTTCCCCATGGTCATGGAGAACTTCGGAGGATCCTCGACGGCGGACATCGAGAAGTTCAACGCCATCGCCGGCAACGCCGCCCACAATCTGTACGCCGCGCTGGACCCGGACTCCAGCACCGGCATCAGCGACCACGGCCTGTACAACTGGAGGCCCGACACCAAGGTCGTCACCCGCAAGACCCCCTCCCACAAGGTCGCCCGGCTCAACCGCGCGCTGAAGAAGATCCACCGGGACCTCGCCAGCAGGACTCCGGTGGAACGCGGGGGAACCACCCTGCAGACCTTCAACCGGAACGCGACCACGAGCGCCACGACCACCAAGCCCCTGGGCGGCGTCGACATCACCTTCACGACGTCCATCGGTGCGCAGGCATTCGGCGTCCGGCGCGGTCCGGCCGAGTTCGCCTTCACCACCACGACCGAGGCCACGTTCACGTTGCCGGGAACCATCGGCGTCGTACGGTCCGTCGAGGTGGGCCACTACGACGCGAACGACACCTGGGTGAAGTCGGGCACGAAGGCGTACAGCACCGTGTCCGGGAACACCGAGATCACGCTGGCGACCGAGGAGTGCGTACGGGTCGCGTACCTCGTCAGCGGCGCGCGGTACAAGCTGAGGAACACCTCCTCGGGCAAGTACCTCGACACCGACGCGGACGGCGCGGTCATCGTCGCGTCCGGGACCGTCTACGACGACCAGGACTGGATCGTCGCCAAGGACTCGTCCGGTGCCTGGACCATCAGGAACGTGCGAACAGGGCGTCTGTATCTGGAGGCCGTCGCCACCGACAACAACGTCATCTACAACACCGGCACCGTCGCGGACGCCTCGCTCTGGAACCTGGAAGGGGTCGCGGCAGGCGGGCTCCGTGTCAGGAACACCCACACGGGGAGGGCCTACCTCTACGGGAACTCCGCGAATGAGGCGAAGTGGAACACCGGAACGCAGGACGCGAACACGGTCTGGGAGTTCCAGCCCAGGTAGCCGCCCCGTGGCCGTCCCCTCTCCCTCGCCCGTCCCCTCTCCCGCGCCGACCGGAAGCAGTACGCCGGGGGAGGGGACGGCGCAGGGTCCCCGTGTAATGATTGCTGCATGACTCAGGCCGAGGTGTTGCGGGCTCTGGATGCCAGGGCCGCCGGTCAGTGGGGTCTGGTGACCACCGCGCAGGCGAAGCTGGACGGTGTGCAGGGCGTCCAGCTCCTGCGGCTGGAGCGGTCCGGGGCACTGGAGAGCGTCGGCCACGGCGTGTACCGCCTGGCCGCCTCCCCCTCGCCGGAGCACCTGAAGATCAAGGTCGCGTGGCTGCGGCTGGACCCGGGGATCCCCGTGCGGGACCGCCGTACCGACGGCCCCCGGTCGGGCGTCGTCTCCCACACCTCCGCGTGCGCGGTGCACGGCCTCGGCGGCCTGCCCGGCGACCCCGTGGAGCTGACGGTCTCGTCACGCCGTACCACGCGTGACGAGACCGTCGTGCTGCACCGCGCGGCCACGGACGCCGAGGATGTCACCGTCGTCGACGGGCTGCCCGTCACCACCGTGCCGCGTACCGTCGTCGACCTGCTGGCCATCGGTGCCGACGCGGCCCGTACGGGCGTGTTCGTCGCCGAGGCCGCCGCCCGCGGCCTGGTGCGCGTCGACGACCTCGCGCCCCGGGTCGTGGGCTTCGCCGACGCCTACGGGCTGCCCGCAGGGGTGTCCGGCGCGGAGCTGCTGGACTTCCTGTGCGAGCGGGCGGGGCGTCCAGTGCGGGCGCGGAAGGCCGGTCGGCCCGCTCTGAAGCCCGGTGGGGCCGCCGTGCGGGACGCCGGTCCGGGGGCGTCCTCCGGCCCGGAGAGGAAACGGCCGACCATCTGGGAGGTCGCCAAGCGGGCCGGCGTGTCGCACCAGACCGTGTCCCGGTTCCTGAAGAACGACAGCGGCATGAAGCCGGCGACGCGAGAGAGGATCGAGCGTGCCGTCGCGGAGCTGGACTACCGGCCCAACCTCATGGCGCGGTCGATGCGCACGCAGCAGTCCCACCGGATCACCGTCGTGCTGCCCGAGTTGAGCGGCTTCGTTCCGATCCCCCTGTTGAGGGGCGCCTCGGCGGCGGCGCACGAGGCCGGGTACATGACCGACGTCGTCGGGCTGGAGGGCGGCGAGTCTCGGCGCGCCCGCAGCGTGCTGTCCCTGCTGGAGACCCGGCAGGCGGACGGGGTGCTGTCACTGGTGTCGTTGGGAGACCTCGGGGACCTCGCCGGCGGCAGGGGCGCCGGGCAGTGGCCCGTGGTGGTGCTGGGCGAGTACGACGACAAGCTCCAGTCCCGGGGACGGCTGGCCGACGGACGACCCGCGGAGGAGATCCTGCGTCACCTCGCGGACCAGGGACACCGCCGGTTCCTCCACGTCGCCGGCTCGCAGGACTGGGCCTCGGCACGCAACCGGCGCGCGGTCTACGTGGAGGCCGTGGAGCGACTGGGCCTGGAGTCCTACGGCGTCGTCGACGGCGACTGGTCCGTGCGCTCCGGCTACGAGGCCGCCCGGGACCTGCCCGCCCACTCCGGCGTGACGGCCGTGCTGGCCGCCAACGACTACGTCGCCCTGGGGGTACTCCGCGGCTTCCAGGACCGCGGAATGCGGGTGCCCGAGGAGATGAGCGTCTTCGGCTGGGACGACGAGGAGTTCACCCGGTACTTCTCGCCGAGCATCTCGACGGTGCACATCAACAAGGAAGAGGTCGGCCGGCAGGCGATGCTGTCGCTGCTCGCTCTCCTGCGCGGTGAGCCCGAGCCGAAGTCCGAGGTGACGGATCTCTTCCACCTCGTGCCGCGCGGGTCGAGCGGCCCGGCCCCCCGCTGATGCCCTCGGGCGCCCCACCAGGACTTCACGCAAAAAGTGAACGATCACTGCGTAACTCTTGACCGTCCGGGTGATCGTTCACTACGTTCATGCTGCCGCCCGGTTCACATCGGCGCGAGCCGAGTTCGTCCGACAGGGCCGTTCTTCTCGACCGCACGTCAGGTGCGCACGTCCCGGGTCGAGCAGGTCGCCCCGACCTTCTTCGTCAGCGGTCAAGCCACCCCCGGTGCCGCGCCCAGGCACCGCCCGAGCTTCCCCGAAAGAGCCCCATGACTGACTACAGCCAGCCCGTGAGGGTGGCGATCGTCGGCGCCGGAAACATCGCCGACGGCTGCCACATGCCCGCCGTCCAGGCCCAGAGCGGCGAGGCGACCGTCATCGCCGTCGTCGACGTCGACCTGCGGCGTGCCGAGGCCTTCGCCGCCCGCTGGGGCATTCCCGCCGCCTACGACGACCTCGGCGGGATGCTCCAGGAGCAGCACCCGGACCTGGTCGTCGTCTGCACGCCCCCGATCGCCCACGGCAAGGCCATCACCGCCTGTCTGGACGCCGGCGCGTCGGTGTGGTGCGAGAAGCCTCCCACCCTCTCGGTGGCCGAGTACGACGCCGTCGCCGCCCACGAGCGCGAGGGCGGCCCGTACGTCTCCTACGTCTTCCAGCACCGGTTCGGATCCGCCGCCCGAGCCCTGCGGGAGCACATCCGCAGCGGCAGCCTCGGCGCTCCGCTGATCGGCGTCTGCCACACGCTGTGGTACCGGGACGACGCCTACTTCGAGGTCCCCTGGCGCGGCAAGTGGGAGACCGAGGGCGGCGGACCCACCATGGGCCACGGCATCCACCAGATGGACCTCATGCTGTCCCTGATGGGGGACTGGACCGAAGTCCGCGCCGCCATGGGCACGCTGGCCCGCGACGTGGAGACCGAGGACGTCTCCATGGCGATGGTCCGCTTCGCCGGCGGGGCCATGGTCTCCGTCATCAACAGCCTCCTGTCTCCCCGTGAGACCAGCTACCTGCGCTTCGACCTCCCCGAGGCCACCGTCGAGCTGTCCCACCTCTACGGCTACGACAACTCCGACTGGACGTGGACCCCCGCGCCCCACCGGGTCGGCGCCACGGCGGTGGAGCTGGGAGCACCGCTCGACGACGAACCCAGTTCGCACGCCGCGCAGTTGCGCGCGCTGCTGCGGTCGCTGCGCGCCGGAGAACGCCCGGAGGCCAGTGGCGACGACGGCCGCCGTGTCCTGGCCTTCATCGCGGCGCTGTACGAGTCGGCGAGGACCGGGCGCCCCGTCACTCCAGACATGATCACCCCGGCCGACCCGCACTACCACTCCATGAGCGGCCGCCCCGGCGCCGCCCAGGACAACGCCGTCAAGGAGAAGACCGGTGTCTGAGACCCCCTTGCACCTCGAGCACGACGCCGCCGGAACCCAGTTCGTGGTCTCGGCCGCGGGCTCGGACCTCGCCACGTACGTCTATCGGCCGGACGCCCCGATCGAAGAATCCCCCAAGCCCTATGTCCACCCCCTGAAAACTCTCTCCGGTGCGCCCGTGGGCGTGTACCGGCCCTGGGACCACCGCTGGCACAAGGGCCTGCAGATGACCTGGTCGCACCTGTCCGGGGAGAACTTCTGGGGTGGGCCCACCTTCGAGCAGGGCGCGCCCGGCCATGGCTACGTCTGGCGTGAGAACCACGGCCGACAGGTGCACCGCGCCTTCGACCGGCAGGACGTCGGCGCGGGCGAGGTGACGGTCGTCCAGGGCCTGGACTGGATCGCCTCCAGCGACGAGGCCTGGATCGACGAGACCCGTACCCTCCGCTTCCACAGCGCCGACACCGACGACGGGGTCTGGGCGCTGGACTTCACCACCGACCTGACCAACGTCCACCGCGAACCCCTGGAGATGGGCAGTCCCACCACCCACGGCCGTGCCAATGCCGGTTACACGGGACTGTTCTGGCGCGGGCCCCGGGCCTGGACCGGCGCGGACGTCATCGCCGACGGGGGCCATGACGGCGACGCCGTCATGGGCACCCGGGGCGCCTGGGCCGCCATCGCCGGCGAGCACGACGAGATCGACGGAGGCGCCACCGTCCTCGCCTACGCCGGCACCACCAGCGCCTCCACCCCGCTGACCTGGTTCGCCCGCAGCAGTGCCTTCGCCTGCCTCAACCCGTCACCCGCCTTCCACACCGAGATCAAGCTGGAGCCCGGTGAGACCCTCTCCCTGAGGCATCGGTTCGTGTTCATCGACCGCGTGGTGGGGCGCAGTGAACTGGAGCCGATCGTGCGGGAGTTCGCGCTGTGACCCCCCTCCCCGGCCTCCCGGGAGCCGTGGGGCTCAGCCAGCTCGAGGTGTATCCCTGGCCCACGGCGGACGACGAACACGGCGGCTCGCCCCACATGCACCTCGCCTGCGCGGAGTGCTACGTCGTCGTCAGCGGCCACGGCCGGCTGGAGACCCTCGACCACGAAGGCCCCGCGACGACCGAACTGAACCCCGGCGACACGGTCTGGTTCACCCCCGGCACGATCCACCGTGCCATCAACGACGAAGACCTGCGCGTGATCGTCGTCATGCAGAACAGCGGCCTCCCGGAGGCGGGCGACGCGGTCATGACCTTCCCACCCGAGCACCTCTCACCCACCACCTATCCGGAGGCGGCCTCGCTCCTCGGCGCCGACGGCGCTCCCAGCCCTGAACGCGCGCGGGCGCGCAGGGATCTGGCGGTCGAAGGGTTCACCGAACTGAAGCGGCAGTGGGGGAGAGGGAACCGCTCGGCGTACGAGGACTTCTGCGCGGCGGCGGTGCGGCTCGTCCAACCCCGCCTGGACACCTGGGAGAAGACGGTCAACGAGGGCGCACTGGCCGCCGCGCACACGGCACTACGGCAGATCAGCGCCCTGCGGCGGGCCGACTTCACCCACCTGTTCGACGCGGAGGTGTCGCGTATCGCCCGACCTCCCCAACAGACCCTGGGTATGTGCGGTTTCCTGCGCCCCTGCGTGCCGACCGGCACACAGAACTGACGCATGCGGCGCCACACCGCGCGCCCCCTCGCACCTTTCCAGATCCACCACGCACCGTACGAGGGCTTCGTAGGTGACGTTGCCTCCCTTGCGGCACCCGTCCACGGCCAGTTGGCGGGCCTGCGCGTGCGGAACGATATCGGCGTGGACACCGTCGGCCGTCCACGCCGGAGTGCCGGTGCTTGCGCCAAGCGGGCAGCTCTTGCCGGCCCTCGGTGTGCCGCCGGTCCTATCGTTTCCGGACCGTGCCGGACTCCCAGGCCCAGGCGGCGATCTCGACCCGGTTACGGGCGTCGATCTTCTGCTGGATGCTGGCCAGGTGCGACTTGACGGTGGACAGGGACACCACCAGCTGGGCGCAGATCTCCTGGTTGGTGCGGCCCACCGCGACGAGTCGGGCGACGTCGAGTTCGCGGTCGGTGAGCGGGCTGTCGGCGTCCGGGGCGGGCTGTGTGGCGGACAGTTGCTTCAGCAGCCGGACGGTGACGGCGGGGGAGACCAGTGCGTCGCCGCGGGCGGCGGCGCGTACCGCTTCGATGAGCAGGCTGGGCGGGGCGTCCTTGAGGAGGAAGCCGCAGGCCCCGTTGCGCAGGGCGGTGTGGACGTAGTCGTCCTGGTCGAAGGTGGTGATCACGACGACCCGCATGGGGTGGTGGACTCCGGGGCCTGCCAGGGCGCGGGTGACGTCCAGCCCGTCCAGTTTCGGCATCCGGATGTCGACCAGGCACACGTCCGGCCGCAGCCGGCGGGCGAGTTCCACGCAGGCGGCGCCGTCGGCGGCCTCGCCGACCACCTCGATGCCGGGCTGGGCGCCCAGGATCAGCCGGAAGCCCATACGGACCAGTTCCTGGTCGTCCGCGATCAGTACGCGGATCGCCGTGTCGTTCACGCCAGTGATCCTGCCACGTTGGCCAGCACGGGGAAGTCCGCGGTCACCCGCCAGCCGCCGTCGTCGGTGGGGACGGCGGTCAGCGCGCCCTCCACCGCCTCGACGCGTTCACGCAGGCCGACCAGCCCGAAACCGCCGCGCCCGCCCACCGGGCCTGGGTGGCGGACGTCGGGTGCGGTGTTGTGCACCTCGACCCGCAGCCGGTGCCCGTCCACGTCGACCCGTACGGCCACCACGGCGCCGGGCGCGTGCCGGCGCACATTGGTCAGCGCTTCCTGCACCACACGGTGCACGGACGTCTCCACCTCGGGGGCGAGACGTACTTCGAGGGCCGGGGCGGCGATGTGCAGTCGGGTGTCCGCTTCGTTGCCGGAGAAGGCGGAGACCAGCCGGCCGAGTTCTGCCCACAACTGACCGGGCCGGATGCCGTGGTGGTCGTCCTCGCGCAGGACCCGCACCAGACGGCGCATGGAGTCCAGTGTTTCCGATCCGGAGCGGCTGATGTTCTCCAGCAGCGGTCCGACCTGTTCCGGTGCGGTGTGCTGGAGGGTCAGGGCGGCGTTGGCCTGGACGATGATGCCGGTGACGTGGTGGGCGACGAAGTCGTGCAGGTCGTGGGCGAGTTCGAGGCGCTGACGCTGGCGCACGGCGGCGATGTCACGGGCCCGCTGCTCCTCCAGCAGTCGCGTGCGCAGGCCCCAGGCGAGAGCCAGGCCGACGCCGAGCGCCATCAGCAGGAACCAGCCGACGGCCTCCTGGCTGTGCGTCGTCGCCCAGCGCAGCGGGGTCACGATGGCCGCCACAGCCAGTGCGGCCGCCACAACCGCAGCGGTCCTCGGGCGCGGCACCCTCCACACGGCACGGGACAGCAGTACCAGGAGGATGACACCCTCCAGGAGGCCCCAGGTGCCGGCGCCGTCCGGGCCCGCGAACACGCCGATCCCGACCGTGAGGGCCAGGGAGCCGCCGGCGACGAGGGCGGCACGTACCTGCACGCTCGGCCGACGGCCGGACCACAGCAGCGCCGCGCAGGCAAGCGGGCCGGAGATGATCGGCAGCCAGATCGTCCAGCGATAGTGGGGCGCCCGGCCGGCGAACACGTCCAGCAGCCACAGCAGGCCGAGGAGGATCCAGCCGGCGACGATCGGCATCCGGCGGAGCAGTGGAGTCTCGGAGTTCACGCCCCGCAGGATACGGAAGCGGCGATTCTCAGCGGACTCGGCCGAATGGCCGATGCCCAGTCGTCACAGTCGGCCGTCCGGCCGAGACAGCCGACCCCGCTCCCCGAAAGTGGACGGCACGAGCGCGCTGAACACCGCTGCGCCGGGCTGGCCGCCCGATGACAACCTCCTCCGCCGTCTTTTCGCTGGCCTCCCCCCGTCAGTAGTAGGAACGGCGTGCGTATGCGCGAGCGAGGGCTGGGTGACCTTCGTGATCTCGCGGAGGCTGTGTCCGTGCCGGAGTCGTCCTGATCACAACCGACGGGTGACCCCGCCGGCACGAAGGACCGGAGCGTTTCCGGTGCGACCACGAAGTGACGGAGACACAGTGATGACCCACGCAGACACGACAATGACCCGGACGACGCAGCCGACCGGGACCACCGACACGACCGAGACGGTGATCGACCGCTACCTCAGGCTCTTCGACCGTTCGGCCCACGATCCCGCGGCGGTCGAGGAGATCCTGGCGCTCTTCGCGCCGGCCGCCACCGTGCGACTCTTCGAGGGCGGGGAGCCGGTGGTCGGTGTCCCCGAACTCAGGGAGCTCTACGGGGCCTTCGCCCAGGGCATGGTGGACAGCAAGCACGTCTGGACCACCACGGTGCTCGACGACGGCAGGCTCGAACTCCGCTGGCTCCACGCCTCCCGCAGGGTCGACGACCGCCTGGTGGCCCTCAGCGGCATCGAGTACGCCACCCTCGACGCCGACGGACTGATCACGAACCTGGACAATCGCATGGTCACCCCGGACAACCAGTACTGACCGGCCCGCGCGGAACAGGTCCGCCCGTCCGGTACGCGGTGGAGCGTGCGTGTCCGACAGACAGCGACGCCCCCGGCGCACTTCGGAGGCGGTGAACGGCCCTCCCGTCCGACAGACAGTGGACGGGAGGGCCGTTCGCGCGATGAGCAGGGTCGGCGCGGCGGCCGTCAGGGCGGTCGCCGTGCGCGACGACTCGACCTTGTTTCCGCCGTCCACCTGGCAGGACCGCCCTGCCGCTCTTGCCCGCGGCGCTGTCGGAGGCCTGCCGCAGCAGAACCGTGGCTCTGGCCGAGTCGGTGTCCTGCGGGATGGTGGGTCGCGGGGATGTCGCCGTCACCGGGCGGCGGCCCTCGAGCCGCACCACGGGGCCCGGCCCCCGGAGTGCGCTACTGGAGGGGGATGTCGATGCCGTGCTCGTCCACGGGGCGGGGACCGTGGATACGCCTGTCGGCTTCGGTGATGGCGATGTCATTGATGCTCGCCTCGCGGCGCCGCATGAGGCCGCGCTCGTCGAACTCCCACTGTTCGTTGCCGTAACTGCGCCACCACTGGCCGTCCCTGTCGTGCCACTCGTACTGGAAGCGGACGGCGATCCGGTTCTCGTGGAAGGCCCAGAGGCTTTTGCGTAGCGCGTAGTCCCGTTCGACCTCCCACTTCCGCGTCAGGAAGGCGACGATCTCCTCGCGGCCGCTGACGAACGTGTCCCGGTTCCGCCACGTCGAGTCGGCCGTGTAGGCCAGTGCCACCCGCATGGGGTCACGGGTGTTCCACGCGTCCTCGGCGGCCTGGACCTTCCGCAGGGCGGTCTCCCGGGTGAACGGGGGGTGGGGCGGGCGATCTTCCGGCACTGCTTCCTCCCAGAGTTTGAGAACGTGCGTTCTCCAGTGGTGGTGACTAAGGTAGGGAACGATCGTTCTCAACGTCAAGGAGTCCTGATGCCGGCCCCGATCACCGAGGAACAGAGCCGCCTCGACCGCGAGGCGCTGCTCGACGCGGCGGAGCGGCTCTTCTATGAGCGCGGCATCCAAGCGGTCGGAATGGACGAGGTGCGTGCGGCATCGGGGCTCCCGCTCAAGCGGATCTACCGGTTCTTCGCGGCGAAGGAGGACCTCGTCGTGGCGATGCTGCAACGTCGCGACCGGCGGTGGAGGGGAGACCTGGCCGCGCATGTGGAGCAGGTGTCGGATCCCCGCGAGCGCGTACTCGCGGTGTTCGACTGGCTCGCCGAGTGGTTCGCGCGGCCCGGCTTCCGTGGATGTGCCTGGGTCAACGCCCATGGGGAACTCGGTTCGTCCTCCGAAGCGGTACTGGCTGAAGTCCGTTCGCACAAGCGGGCGTTCCATGACCAGATCGCCATGTGGGTCCGCGCGACCGGGGTGCCGGTGGTCGAGCCGGTCTTCCTCCTCGCCGAAGGAGCCATCGTGACGGCCGGAATCAGTGGCGAGTCGGCCCCGGCTGGTCAGGCTCGCGCGGCCGTCGCGACATTGCTCGGAGCGCCTTGATCTCCGTCGCTGGAGGTGGCTGGAGGTGGCTGGAGGTGCTGGAGGCCGTGGAGGTGGTGCGGGCCGGGTGTCGCGAAGAACGGGGTGGAGAGTGGTGAGGGGTTGGTGAAGGTGCTCGACTTTTCGGTTCTCCGCATTCTCGTCCAACTGGCCATGGCTCGCCCAGGCGTTGACTGAATGTCGATCCACCCGCCAATCTTCGATCGGGTCTCGTTGAACCTTCTAAGACCCGCATGGTCTAATGCAGTTCGCGCATTGAGTCATTGAATCGGCGTGGCGTGGTGCGACTTCTAGTTTCCGCACCTTTCCGCGTTTCTCGATTCACCTCTCATGGACGCCATCACTTCCACCCCCCCACCGAAAGGTTCCCCCGTGAGGATCCCTGTGCCGGCCATTCCTGCCGCAGCCGCGAGCGCTGCGGCCATCGCGCTGTTGAGCACGCCCGCCGCCGCTTTCGCCGCCGATCAGGAAAAGGTGACGGAACGACCCGCCTCCTACGCGGCTTCCGACACCGCCTTCCGTGAAGCCCTGACCGAGGGCACCCTCGTCGGCACGATGGACTACTGCGAGCCCGGCGCCAACATCCCGGGCCGCTGCAGCTGACCCTGCCCCCTGATGCCCCTGAAGCCCGCCGGACCGATCGCCACGGTCGGCCCGGCGGGCTGCCCAACCCCGTTGAGCGGAAAGGACGGTGACGTTACGGAATGAGCGCGTCGCACGCCCTCGTGGTGTCGCTGCGGAAGTCGGGAACGCATCTGCTCAAGGAAGTGATGACCCGACTCGGCTACGCCCTCCACGGGGAGGTGTCGGCCACCGCCGACAGTCAGCCGAGGCTGAAGGGCGAGGCGCTGTGGGGGGTGCTGACGACGGTCCTCGACGAGGAGGAACTGCGTCGACTCACCACCAGCGAGGACCGGGCCGCGATCGATGCCGCCATCGCGGAGGCGGTCACCGCGTTCTACGGTGCCTGGCGAATGCGGCTCGGCATTCCCTGGCGGGGCCCGGAGGGCGAGGCCCCACCCCGGGAACTCGTCGCCAGGGTGCTGACGCGGACACCGAGCCGCTTCGCGGACACTCCCCGTGGGGTGTGCTGGTTTCTGCACCAGCTGGACCCGCACCGCGTCGACGAGGGTTTCTTGAACGAATGGCTGGACAGCGGCAACCCGCGTATCGTCTTCAACTACCGCGATCCGCGTGACGTATTGCTGTCCATGGTCAACTTCCTCTCCGGTGAAACCGGCCGCGGAATCGGTTACTTCACCGACCATCGTGTCTACAGCGGCATTCTGCGGAGCGCCGGCAGTTTCGAGGAACGCCTGACCATCGCCCTCACCGACCCCTCGTTCCCCGGTGCCGACGCATTCGAGCGTGGATTGTGGCTGTTGCGCCACCCCGCCGTCTGCAAGGTGTCGTTCGAGGAACTCGTCGGTCCGCGCGGCGGCGGCTCCCGGGAAATCCAGTCAGCGGCGGTCCTCCGGATCGCTGACTTCCTCGGCGCGGAAGGCGACGCCGACGGCGACCCCGCAGGGCTCGTCGACGAACTCTTCAACGACCGGGCGTATTCGTTCCATCGGGGACGGATCGGTGCCTGGCGCGAGCACTTCACGCCGGAGCACGAGAAGCTTTTCGAGGAGCGGTACGGAACTGTCCTGGACGCGTACGGCTACCGATAGCCGCGCGATGCGACCTCGGCTCCGAGTTCACCGCCCCGCCATGCGCTGATGGGGCCGTGTCCAGTGCTGTCAGGCCGGGGAGGTTGATGTGTCTGACCCGGCCGTTCAGTGAGCGACGGTGATGCGGCGGCGGACGGCCCGGCCGGTCTCCAGCTCGTCGATGAGGGCGACGGCGTAGTCCTCGGCGCTGATGAAGCTGCGGCCGCCTTGGTCGAAAAGGAGCTCGTCGCTGCCGAGTTGGAACCTGCCGGTACGTTCACCGGGGGCGATCTCGTCGGCCGGGGAGATGTACGTCCAGTCCAGGTCGGCCCCTTCGGCCCGCAGCAGCCGCAGGACCTCTCGCTGGGCGAGGGACTCCGTCTTGTAGATCGCGGGGAAGTCGGTTGTGTCGACGCGGTCCGCGCCGGAGGCGGTCTTCAGGCTTCCCGCGCCGCCCACGACCACGAGACGCGGCACGCCCGCCGTGCGCAGCGCTGCGGTCAGGCAGCGGTAGATCGTCAGCAGTGGGGCGGCGGGGTCGGTGGCGTCCAGGGCGATGGTGCTCATTGCGGGGTTGTGGGGCAGGGCGTCGGTGCGTCCCGAGCGGGTCGCGGCGGTGACCTGGTGATCGCGGCGCAGTGCTTCGGCGGCTATGCGGGAGCCGATCACGCCGGTGGCGCCGATGAGGAGCATCTTCACGGGGTGTTGCTCCTAGCGCTGGGGTCGGTTTCGTCCGCTTGTCCGGGCGCAGCGAGGGCAGAAGGGGGGAGAGGCTGCGGCTGGGTCGGCCGCCGCACCGTGCCGCGGGAGGAGTGGGTGAGCAGTTTGGTCACCAGCTCCCGCAGGATCAGCCGCTCGACGCGGGTGAGGGGATCGAGGAGGTCCCCGGTGAGCTGCGGGATGTGGGCGCGGAGGGCGCGTGCCAGCAGGTCGCGGCCGTGCGCGGTCGGTTGGAGCAGGACGGCCCGTCCGTCGCTGGGGTGGGGCTGCCGCGCCAGCAGTCCGGCCGCCTCCATGCGCGCGATCAAGCGGGTGAGCCCGCCGGACGTGAAGGAGAGATCCTCCGCCAGGCGGGCGCTGGTCGTCTCGTTCCCCGGGTGGCGGGCCAGCCGCAGCAACACCTCGAACTCGGAACCGCTGAGCCCTGATGCCTCACGGATGATCCGCTCGGCCCGCCCGCCGATCGCGTCCGTCAGTCGCAGCACGTCGCCGTACAGGGTGACCGCTTCGTCGTCCACCAGGCCGCGGATGGCCTCGTCTCCCACACTCATAAACCTGACACTACAGCAATAATTGAGCGTTTGTGATGCTGGATGACGCTAAAATACGGGAAAAACAGGCATAACGACTCACAGGAAACCTTCCCATGCAACTAATTACGAATCGCCCTTCGGCGGGGCTGCATGTATGGAGGGGTTCGGGCGGATTGTGGGACACCCCCGCCAGGCGTCCACGGACGGCGCCAGGCCGGCGGCGCACGCCAGGGCGTTGTCGACGTCGCCGAGCTCCCGGTGGATCCCGCCCCTCGATGCCCGGCGTACGTCGCTTTTCAGCCATGCCCCCATAACGTCCCTGCACGGAAAGGTACTTACGTACAGGGGCACGCGCCTGACATCTTGCATCCACCACTCGTTTCGTACGGCCCGGCCGGTGCCATAAGCACGTCCGGGCCGTCTCCGGAGGACGCATTGATACCCCACATATCCAGCCGACCTAGACGCACGCTGGTGCTGGCGGCCACGCTCGGCGCCGCTCTCGTGTTCGGCGCGCCGGGCGCCCTCGCGGGCACGCTCCCCGTCGCCCCCGCCACCGCGCCGGCCGCCAAGGACCACGCTCCGGCCGCCGTGCCCGCTTCCCAGAGTGCGAACTGGGTGGCCGGCACGCGTGCCTACCTCGTGATCACCGCCCCCGGTGACAGTTCGGGGGTCCGCTCCGCGGTCGAGGCCAACGGCGGCACCGTCTTCTCGCACTTCGACTCCATCGGCGTCATCGTCGCCCACTCGGCGTCCAGCGGATTCGCCGCCACCATGCGCGGTGTCGCCGGTGTGCAGCAGGTCGGCGCCACGCGCACCTCGGACGTCCCGGCCGACGCGTACAACCCGGCGCTCCCGCCCAATCCGTCCCAGGCCTCGACCCCGGCCGGAGAGCCGGTCCGGGCCGACATGAGCCAGATCAAGGCCGACCAGGCCTGGGCCGTGAACCCGGGCTCCGCCTCGGTCAAGGTCGGCATCCTGGACACCGGTGTGGACGACCGGCACCAGGACCTGGCGCCCAACTTCAACGCGGCCGACTCGGTCTCCTGCGCCTACGGCAAGCCCGACACCCGTGCCGGTGCCTGGCGGGACGTCGACACGCACGGCACCCACGTAGCGGGCACCGTCGCCGCGGCCAAGAACGGCAGGGGCGCCGTCGGTGTGGCCCCCGGGGTGACGATCGCCGCGGTCCGGGTAGCCGAGCCGGGCACCGCCTTCTTCTTCGCCGAGAACACCATCTGCGGCTTCGTCTGGGCCGGTGACCACGGCTTCAAGGTCACCAACAACAGCTATTACACGGATCCGTGGCAGTTCAACTGCCCGGACAACATCGACCAGGCCGCCATCATCGAGGGCGTCAAGCGCGCCCAGGAGTACGCCGAGAGCAAGGGCTCCCTCCAGGTCGCCGCCGCGGGCAACGAGAACTACGACCTCGCCCACAAGACGACCGACTCCGCGAGCCCGAACGACTCGACGCCGGTCACCCGCACCATCACCAACGCCTGCCTCGACATCCCGACCGAGCTGCCGGGCGTGGTCACGGTCGCGGCCAACGGCACGGGCGTCACCAAGGCCTCGTTCTCCAACTACGGGCAGGGCGTCATCGACGTCGCGGCACCGGGCAGCAACGTGTACTCCACCGTCCCCGGCGGCGGCTACGGCAGCAAGAGCGGCACCTCGATGGCCTCCCCGCACGTGGCCGGCGTGGCGGCGCTCATCGCCAGCGCCAACCCGGGCATCACCCCGGCGCAGATCCGCGCCAAGCTGGCCACCCAGGCCAACGACATCGCCTGCCCCTCGGACAGCCGCTGCACGGGCACGACCGCCAACAACGCGTTCTTCGGCGAGGGACAGGTCGACGCCCTCAAGGCCGTCGGGGCCACCCCGCCGCCCGGCAAGTACTTCGAGAACCTCGCGGACGTCGCCATCAACGACAACGCGACCGTGGAGAGCCCGATCGCCGTCACCGGCGTGACCGGCAACGCCCCGGCCACCCTCAAGGTGGGAGTGGACATCAAGCACACCTACATTGGTGACCTGAAGGTCGACCTGGTGGCGCCGGACGGCACGGTCTACACACTGCACAACCGCGCCGGCGGCAGCGCCGACAACGTCGCCCAGACCTACACCGTGAACGCCTCCTCGGAGGTCGCGAACGGCACCTGGAAGCTGCGCGCCAACGACAACGCCGCCTCCGACACAGGCAAGATCGACGCCTGGAACCTGACCTTCTAGTGTCCTGCTCCAGCAGCGGACAGTTGCTTGACGTGTGACTTCCGCTGCTGGTGTGTGCGGGACCGGAAGTACCGCCGATCGTCGCGGTCGGGGACTCCAGACAGGCTGGCGGGGGTACCGGCCTGTCGTGGAGCACTTCCGGTCAGGCGAGGTTCTTGGTGAAGAACTCGTCGAGCTTGCCGAAGGGGATGATGTCCTTGCGGTCGTACAGGTCGACGTGGTCCGCGCCGGGGGCGACCAGGAGGTCGATGGTGTCGGGCGCCATCTTCTGGACGTCCTCGGAGTAGTAGCGGGAGTGCGCCTCGGATCCGGTCACCAGAAGAGCCTTGCGGGGCGCGAGCATGTCGATGTTCGTCATCTGCTGGAAGGCGAAGAACGACATCGGCGTGGTCCCGGTCCACGCGGTGGTGGAGTTGATCGAGCGCGGGTGGTAGCCGCGCCTGGTGCGGTAGTAGTTGAAGAACATCGTCGTGATCGGGTCGGCGTCCGCCGGGAGGGTCTCGGGCAGACCGCGGTTGGAGGGGGCGACGTTGCCGTTCTCGTCGAAGGGGACCTCTGCGGAGAGCCGCGCGTAGGTGCCCCTCTCGGCGTCGATCCAGCGCTGCCGGCTGAGGTGGTCGATGACCTTCTGGCGCTGCTCACGCGTGTAGTAGTCCTGGTAGCCGCGGGACATGGCGCGCGACATGTCGTACATCGCGGCCGTGGCGACCGCCTTGATGCGACTGTCGGCGGCCGCCGCGGTGAGCGCCGTGCCGCTCAGGCCGCATATGCCCTGCGCACCGATCCGCTTGCGGTCGACGATCTTCTGCAGGCCGAGGAAGTCGACGGCGGCGCTCCAGTCCTCGGTGTTGATGTCGGGCGAGCCCACGTCGCGCACCGTGCCGCCGCTTTCGCCGGTGGCAGCGACCGCACTCCCGTGCTGATTCGCGGCCCCTGGGCCGACCGCCTCCGGACAGTCGCTCACACACCCGCCTGCGGCATTGGAGAAACGGCTCTGACCTGGTGTTTCCTGGGATTCGCCTAGCCTGGGGAGTTCTGCTGGACACCATCGGAGGGGACATCGTGAGCGAGGAAACCACCAAGTACGACGCCAGCAACATCCAGGTACTGGAAGGGTGGGAAGCCGTTCGCAAGCGGCCCGGAATGTATGTCGGCTCGACAAGTGAACGCGGCCTGCGCCACATGGTGTTCGAGGTCGCGGACCGGGCGGTGAACGAGGTTCTGGACGGCCGTGCCGCCTCCGTCGACGTCACTCTCACGCCCGACGGCGGCGTATGTGTCGTCGACGACGGGCCGGGCATTCCCATCGACGAGACGGAGGGCGCCGACGATCCCGGGCTCGAAGCCCTGCTCACCCAGATGCAGGCCGGGGCGGGAGCCGGAGGCCGCCACGACGTGACCCTCGGTTTCTGCGGGGTGGGGCCCGCTGTCGTCAATGCCTTGTCGCAACGGATGACGGCCGAGGTGCGGCGCGAGGGAGTCCGATGGGTCCAGGAGTACGCGCGCGGCGTGGCCGCCACCCCGCTCACCGAGGCGGGGACGGCCACCGGAAGCGGGACCACCATCGCCTTCTGGCCCGACGCCGACATCTTCGGAGCCGCGGAGTTCTCGTTCGACGGGCTGGAAGAGCGATTCAGGGAACTGGCTTTCCTGAACCAGGGCCTGGAAATCTCCCTGACCGACCTGCGCCGGTCGGATGAGTCCCGTTCGGTGCAGCTCCGGTTCCCGGGCGGGGCGCGGGACTTCGTTGCCTTCCTCGACGGCCACGAGGCGGCGTCCGCCCCCATGGACATCATTGCCTTCGAGCACGAGGACCCTCGGATGGCGGGGATGATGGAGGTGGCCTTCCGCTGGCGCAGCTGCCCTGAGGAGCGGGTCCGGAGCTTCGCCAACAGCCGGCCCACCGTCGACGGCACGCACACGGTGGGCTTCCGCGACGGGACGGCGGCCGCGGTCACGGCGTACGCGCGGGAGCAGGGGCTTCTGACAGCTACGGACCCCGACTTTGGCGCCGATCAGATCGGCGAGGGCCTGACGGCGGTCGTGTCGGTGAAACTGGACCGTCCAGAGTTCGAGGGCTCCACGCGGGCAGTGCTGGGCAACGCCGAAGTACGCGACTGCGTCAGGCAGGCCGTCCAGGACCGCCTCGGCAGATGGCTGAGGGAAGACCAGGCGCGGGCTGCAGTCGTCATCGACTGGATCTTCCAGGGCGCCCGGCGGGACTGACCGACAACGAACGCCCTGCCGGTCCAGGGAAATGGGACCGCCAGGGCGTCTGTCGGATTCCGAAGTCGTCTGCGCTGATGTCTGCAGTCCTCTTCCTCTGTACGCCCGCTGTGGGGCTGTATCGCGTCGAGTTCCTCGTCAGGCGTGACGGTGCCTCTCCGGGGCGACGGCGAGTGCCTGCTTGTGTGACAGTGCGATCCGGCGCCGGGTGGGGTCGACTTCGAGGATCTTGACGGTGAGTGCTTCGCCGACCTGAACGACGTCTTCGGGCCTTTCCACGTGCTCGTCGGCCAGTTCGGTGTTGTGGACCAGTCCCTCGAAACCGTACTCGGAGTCCTCGATACGAACGAAGGCGCCGAACGGTACGAGGTTCGTGACGGGGCCGGTGACGATCTGACCGACCTGCCGCGCCAGATCCAGCATCGGATCCGGCTGCAGTGCCTTCAGCGACAGCGGCACACGCTCCCGCACCATGTCGACGTCGAGGACTTCGGCGGTGACCTCCTGGCCGACGTTGACGACGTCGGACGGGTGGTTGATGTGCCGCCAGGACAGCTCCGGAAGGTTGATCATCGCGGTGAAGCCGCCGATGTCCACGAAGGTGACGCCGAAGCTTGCGATGGCGGTCACCATGCCGGTGACGACCTGTCCGCGTCGCAGGGTCTTCAGAAAGGCCCAGTCACGGTCGCTCGGCGTCGGCTCGGTCTGCCAGCGTGCTCGCAGGACGCCGTCGCTGTCCGGCAGTACAGCGGTGAACAGGGGGAGATCTTCACCGGCATACATGGATACGACGCCGGCGGCACGCGCGCCGGCGAGATGGGAGGTCACTGCCTCGAACTGGGTCTCGTCCACGACCGTGCTCGTGATCTGTCCGTCCTTGTCCTCCCAGACGACCTCCACCATGCCTTCGTCGGGCAGAGCCGCCACGGCCTTGTCGACGTCGATGAGCAGGTCCGGCCAGACCGCCAACTGGGAGCGTGGGGCCAACTGGGAGCGCACGGTCTCGATGGAGTCGGGGGTCAGGCGGTGCCACCGGGAGGCGTTCGCAGCGTAGGTCTCCTCAAGGTATGTGGCGCGGTGGGCGCTGACGCTCCAGCGCAGGCGACCCCAGAAGTCGGCGTCGGCCGGGCGCTGCTCGTGCTGTGGGTCGTCGGGGGCGAAGTCGTACGGAGATGCGTTCAGTCGTTCGGGGAACAGGCCGAGCGCACGGGTGCATGTCAGCGCTTCTTCGCAGGGCCGACTGCTGCCGAGGTACAGATACTGGTCCCAGCCGACGTGCACCGTGAACGCTCCCTCCGCCTCCAGGCGGCACCAGGCGCCGTTGTCGCGGAGCATGGCCCGGACGAGTTCCAGGCCGACACCGATCGGCACCAGCGCTCCGTCGTGAAACCCGGCAGGGCCGGCGGGGAAGAGGCCGGCCAGTCCGTAGCCATCGACCGGTGGCTTCAAACCGAAGTGGGCGAAGCCGCCGAGCTGCGGCTCGCGGATCGCCAGCTGGTCGACTCCGGTGTCCTCGGCGAAGGCGGCGACGGCCTGTAGGTAGGCGGCTTCGACCGGTCCGTGGTCGCTGGTGGCGGGCTCAGTGCCGGCGTAGTGGCCGTCCTGGTCGCGGTCGGCGGGGTCGTACTTGGTGACCCGGTAGACGTAGGGCATCACGTCACTGCCCGCCCGGGGTCGACGGCGCTGGTGCGTTCTGATGGCGCTCAAGGACGCGGTAGACGGTGGCGCGGCTGACGGAATAAAACTCGGCGAGGTCGGCGATGGTGTGCTCGCCGGACTGGTGCCGCTGGACCAAGTGGCTCTGCCGGCGGGCGGTGAGCTTGGGCTGCTTCCCCCTGAGCTTGCCCTTGGCCCGCGCCACCGCCATGCCTGCACGGGTGCGCATGTGCAGGAGGTCGACCTCGAACTCGGCGAAGGTGGGCAGGACGTTGAAGAACGTCTTGCCCATCGCGTCGGCCGGGTCGTAGAGGGTGCCGCCGAGCGAGAGCTTGGCTCCGCGGGCAATGAGCGAGTCGCCGATATCGCGGGCGTCGGGTACCGAGCGTGCGAGGCGGTCCAGCTTGGGGACAACCAGGGCGTCGCCGGCGCGCACGGCCGCAAGGGCCTGCGCCAGGCCGGGCCGGTCGCGATCGGTCCCGGTCAGTCCGTGGTCCGGGTGGATCCGGTCTTCCGGGACGTCCAGACCGAGCAGGATCTCGCGCTGAGCGGCGCGGTCCTGCTTGTCCAGACTGCATCTCGCGTAGCCGACGCTTTCACTCATGCCCGGAGCGTACGCTGTACCGCTGTGCCAAGGCCGGGACTGGTGGGGCCCCATTCGCCGCCCCGGACCTCTGCTTTCTGCCCCTCGGCGGCTGCTCGGCCCGGTGATCGTCGACAGCCGGACGGCACGCGCCTCTCAGGATTCGGCGACGGCACGCGAACCGTACGGCCACCGTGCCGGCCTGAAGACCTCCTTCGGCGGGCCGACCGCTCTGCCTGCTACTGCCAGACGTACCAACGCCAGTGGTACATCCCGGCGTCGTCCCAAAACCGTCTGCGCGTTGTATCGCGCCGCGCGCAGCACAGTGGATGCCGTACCGCACCGATGGCCCGGTGAGGCGGCTGCCGACCGTGTTCCACCCCCTGTCGCCGGGCTCCTCCCGGGCCGGCGGGCGGCCCCGTCCGCCGCGGCGCGAACCGTCTCCCAAGGCGTCGCCCCCCAACCGGCACCGCCGGGGCCGCGGCAGACCCTGACACAGCCCGGTGGGACTGCTCACACCAGCCAGTTGCCCGTGCCCCCCACCAAGGAGTTCCCCCTTGCCTCGTCGCTTCCTCTTCGTCCTCGGCGGCCACCGCAGCAACGGGAACACAGAGTTGCCCGCGCGCGGCGCCGCCTCGCAACTGCCCGTCGACGTCGAGCAGGAGTGGTTCTCGCCCGCCGGGCATCCGCTTCCCGGGCCAGGACGATCTGCGGCACGGCGTGGGGCGTACCTCGCGACCGGAGGAGGGCATCACGCAGCCGGAGTCCGACACGGGATCCGCCGTGTGACCGCCCGCGGCACCACTGGTCACCGTCACCCGTCTTTCGCCGACCGAGAGAGTGGACATGTCCGTCGAACAGCCTGAGTCAACAGCTCCACCCGAGGGGTCCGTCGAGGAATCGTCGTCCGACCCCTCGCGGCGTGCCTTCATCGCGAGCACCGCGGTTGTGGGCGGTGCGGTCGTGACGAGCGGTCTGGCAGTAGGACCGTCCGTGTTCGGCGCCGAGGCCGCGGCCGCCGCCGAGGCGGCGCCCACCAGCCGCGTCTCCCTGTCCGTCAACGGCAGGCGCCACACCGTCACGGTCGACAACCGGACCTCGCTGCTGGATCTGCTGCGCGAACACCTCGACCTGACCGGCTCGAAGAAAGGCTGCAACGCCGGGGCCTGCGGAGCGTGCACGGTCCTGGTCGACGGCCGCCGGGTCAACTCCTGCCTCACCCTCGCCGTCCGGCTGGACGGCGCCGAGATCACCACCGTCGAGGGCCTGGCGAAGGGGGAGCGGCTGCACCCGCTGCAGCAGGCGTTCATCGACCAGGACGCCTTCCAGTGCGGCTTCTGCACCCCGGGACAGATCATGTCCGGCGTCGGCTGCGTCCAGGAGGGTCACACGGGCTCACCGGAGGAGATCCGGGAGTTCAGGAGCGGCAACATCTGCCGCTGCGGCTGCTACGTGAAGATCGTGCGGGCGGTCGAGCAGGCCGCGCACGGGAAATGAGGCACGGTCCCCATGCACCCCTTCTCCTACACCAGGGCCACCACCACCCGGCAGGCCCTCGACGCCGGCCGGGCCGGCGGACGTTACATCGCCGGCGGCACCACCCTCGTCGACCTGATGCGTGAGACCGTCGAACGCCCCGAAGCCCTGGTCGACATCAGCGGCCTGCCGCTGGGGGAGATCATGGTCACCCGGCGCGGGGGCCTGCGCCTCGGCGCGCTGGTCCGGATGTCCGAGGCCGCCGCCCACCGCGGCGTACGCGCCCTGTACCCCGTCATCTCGCAGGCGCTGGAGCTGAGCGCGTCGGCACAGCTGCGCAACATGGCGACCATCGGCGGCAACATCATGCGGCGCACGCGGTGCGCCTACTTCCGCGACGTGAGCGCTGCCTGCAACAAGCGTGAGCCCGGCTCGGGTTGCGCGGCCCTCCACGGCGTCAACCGCACCCACGCGATCCTCGGCACCTCCGACGACTGTGTGGCCACCCATCCCTCCGACGCGGCCGTGGGCTTCGCGGCGCTGGAGGCGACGGTGGTCCTGCTGGGGCCGGACGGCGAGCGCACCGTGCCCTTCGCCGACTTCCTGCTCAAGCCGGGCAGGACCCCGAACCGGGAACAGGCGCTGCGTCGCGGCGAGTTGATCACCGCTGTCGAGCTTCCCCCTCTCCCACGTCCGCTGAGATCCGGCTATCTGAAGGTGCGCGACCGGCAGTCCTACGAGTTCGCGCTCACCTCGGCGGCCGTCGCCCTGCACATCGGTGGTGGGGTGATCCGCGTCGCGAAGGTCGCCGCCGGCGGTGTGGGCACGGTGCCGTGGAAGCTGCGCGCCGTCGAGCGTGAGCTCATCGGGCGGCGCCCGTCGGAAGCCCTGTGGACCAGGGCCGCCGAGCGGGCGGCGGACGGGGCCCGCCCCCTCCGGCACAACCGGTTCAAGGTCGAGTTGCTCAAACGGACCGTCGAGCGCCAACTGCGCGTCGTAGGAGGTGGCAAGTGAGCCGACAGCCACAGGCAGCCGTCGGAGCGCCGCTGTCCCGGGTGGACGGACGGCTGAAGGTCACCGGCCGGGCCAAGTACGCCGCCGACCACGACATCGACGGCGTGGTGCACGCGGTCGTCGTCGACAGCACCGTCGCGCGCGGCCGCATCACCGGCATCGACACCCGCGCCGCCGACGCCCTGCGCGGAGTTCTTGGTGTCATCAGCCATCTCGACGAACCCGCGCTGGCCTACCGTGACAACCCGGGCGCCTGGTTGGACCCGTTCGTCGGCGAAAGGCTGCATGTCTTCGAGGACGACAGGGTCCGCTTCTTCGGCCAGCCCGTCGCCGTGGTCCTCGCCCGCACGCTGGAGGTCGCCCAGCACGCCGCCGCCCTTGTGGAGGTCGCCTACGAGGCCGAGCGGTCGGCGACCGACATGACGGCGTCCGGAGTCCCGGAGAACGACCCGCAGCCCCAGCAGAACTACACCCGCGGCAACCCCGAGGAGGCGTTGGCCTCGGCGGATGTGCGGGTGGAGGGCACCTACCGGCTCGTCCGCAACCACCACAACGCGATGGAGCCGCACGCCACCGTCGCCCGCTGGGACGGCGAGAAGCTCACCGTGTGGGACAAGACCCAGTGGGTGCTGGGCGCGCGGGACGAGCTCGCCGCCGTGTTCGGCATTCCCGCGGAGGACGTGCGCGTCATCTCCCCGTTCGTGGGCGGCGCCTTCGGCAACGCGCTGCGCACCTGGCCGCACACCACCATCGCGGCCCTCGCCGCCCGGCAGATCGGTAGGCCGGTCAAACTGGTCCTGACCCGCGAGCAGCTCTACTACGGGGTGGGCTACCGGCCCGCCTACGAGTACGGTCTGCGGCTGGGCAGCACCCGCAGCGGACGGGTGACCGCGGCGGACCACCGTATACGGGCCGAGACCTCCCGGTACGAGAACTATGGCGAGGGCGCCATGGTCCCGGGGCAGGTGCTGTACGCCACGCCCCACGTCCGCCAGGCGTACCGGACCGTGCCGCTGGACGTGAACACCCCGACGTTCATGCGGGGCCCGGGCTACTCCACCGCCGCCTTCGCCATCGAGTCGGCCATGGACGAACTCGCCCACGAGCTCGGCATCGACCCGGTCGAGCTGCGGTTGCGCAACGAACCGCAGGAGGACCCTTCCAACGGGCTGCCGTTCTCCACCCGGCGGCTGCGCGAGTGCCTGCGGACGGGAGCCCGCGAGTTCGGCTGGCGCCGGCGCGGCGCCCGACCCCGCTCCCGGCGGGACGGCGACTGGCTGATCGGCATGGGCATGGCCAGCGGTGTCTACGACACCCTGCGCATGCGGTCCGAGGCGCGGATCAGGCTCGACGCCGACGGCACGGCCCTGGTCCAGACGTCGACCAGCGACATGGGCCCCGGCACCTACACCTCCATGACCCAGCTCGCCGCCGACGCCCTCGGCCTGACCATGCGTACGGTCCGCTGCGAACTCGGTGACTCCACCTTCCCGGCGGCCCCGCCGCACGGCGGCTCGCAGACCATGGCCGGCGTCGGATCCGCCGTCCAGGACGGCTGCGACAAGCTGCGACGGGAGGTGACCGATCTCGCCGTCAAGGACCGGCGGTCACCGCTGTACGGCGTCGACGCCGGCTCCGTCGTGGTCCGCGGCGGCCGGATGTACGTGAGCGGCACCCCCTCGCGCGGCGAGACCTACCGGCAACTGCTGGCCCGTAACGGCCGTACGCACCTGGAGACACGCGGCACGTTCACCCCGAGCGCCGATGACCGCTACTCCATGTACGCCTACAGCGCGGTGTTCGCAGAGGTGGCCGTCGACCGGCGGCTGGGCCTGGTGCGGATGCGTCGGATGCTCGGTGTCTACGACGTCGGGCGGATCATCAGCCCCAAGCTCGCCGACAGCCAGGCCCTCGGGGCCATGGTGGGCGGCATCGGGCAGGCCCTGCTGGAACACACGGTCACCGACCACCGCGACGGCCGGATCGTCAACGCCGGCCTCGCCGACTACCTCGTCCCCGTCAACGCCGACGTCCCCGACCTCAAGGCGGTCTATCTGGACGGGGAGGACCGTCACGCCGACCCCATCGGCGTCAAGGGCCTCGGCGAGATCGTGAAGGTCGGGGTCGCGCCGGCCATCGCCAACGCGGTCTTCAACGCCACCGGACGCCGCGTCCGCGAGCTGCCGATCACCGCGGAAGCCCTGCTCTGAGCCCCGGAACGGCCGGGCCTTCCTCCCTCCCCCGGGGGAGCCCCGTGACCGTTCCGGCCGGCCCGCCGCCGCGCAGACCATCCCCCTCCAGCGCGACGGCGGGCCTCCGCGACCACTCACCGAAGGACCTCTCATGCTGAACATCGCGGACTCGCTGTACCGCTGGTGCCGCGAGGCCCGTCCCTTCGCCCTCGCCACCGTCATCCACGTCAGCGGCAGCGCACCCATGCCCCCCGGCACCTCACTGGCCGTGGGGACCGACGGCGAAGCGGTCGGCAGTATCTCCGGAGGATGCGTGGAAGGCGCCGTCTACGAGCTGTGCACGCAAATCCTGGAGTCGGGCGAACCCCCGGTACGGGCCTCGTTCGGCTACTCCGACGACGACGCCTTCGCCGTGGGACTGACCTGTGGCGGCGAGCTGGAGGTCCTGGTCCAGCGGATCGACCCCCTCGACCAGCCCCATCTCCCCACCGCCCTGGAACAGGTCTCGACCGGGATGCCCCTCTCCGTGGCACAGGTGATCGACGGGCCGCGGCGCCTCCTCGGCCGCACCCTGTCCGTCCTCGGGGGCGGCAGCGCGTACGACGGCACACTGGGCAGCCAGCTGACGGACCGTACGGTGGCCACCCAGGTGGGCGCGCTGCTGCGGGCGGGCCGGACCACCCGCGTCGAGATCGGCGGGGACGCCGACGCCGGCCCGGAGAAACTGACCCTCCTGGTGCACACCCACGCGCCGCCGCCCCACATGCTGATCTTCGGAGCCGTCGACTTCGCCGCCGCCCTCAGCCAGGCCGGACGGTTCCTCGGCTACCGGGTCACCGTCTGCGACGCCCGCCCCGTCTTCGCCACCGCCGAGCGCTTCCCGCACGCCGACGAGGTCGTCGCCGACTGGCCCCACCGCTACCTGGAACGCGCCGAGGTCGACGCCCGCACCGCGATCTGCGTCCTCACCCACGACGCCAAGTTCGACATCCCCCTGCTCCGTGTGGCCCTCGGCCTCCCGGTCGGCTACATCGGTGCGATGGGCTCCCGCCGCACCCACGAACACCGCGTGGATCGTCTGCGCGAGGCCGGCGTGCCCGAGGAGCACCTCGCGCGCCTGCACTCACCGATCGGACTCGACCTCGGCGCCCACACCCCCGAGGAGACGGCGGTCTCCATCACCGCCGAGATCATCGCCCACACCAACAACGGCACCGGCCTGCCCCTGTCCCGTGTCCCCGGCCCCATCCACGGTCCCGTCCCTGCGGCCCGGCTGTCGTCGCCGGCTTCGGCGACGGGGAGCGAGAAGGCGGGCGCGGGCCCGGACGCCCCCTCGTGCGTACGGCCGGAGAGACCGATGTCGGCGATCGGGGGATGACACAGCGACAGGCAGGTCCGGAAGGACGCGGGGCCGACGGGACACCGCTCCGCCCGGAGGAGGTCTTCCAGGCGGTCAGCCCAGCGGCTCGACCTCCCAACTGGCCAGCACCCGCAGGGCTTCCTCCGAGCGGGAGCCGGGCTCGGCGTGGTAGGTGACCAGACGCATGGGGGCGCCCCCGGGAAGCGCCATGGGTTCGCGGACGAGGTCGAACTCTCCCACCAGGGGGTGCCGCATGCGCACGGTCTCGCCCACGGTCCCGCAGCTCACCTCGTGCCGCGCCCACTGCCGCCGGAACTCCTCGCTCTTCTGTGACAACTCCTGGATCAGTGAGGAGAAGTGCGGATCCCGTGGGCTTTTGCCGGCGTTCATGCGCAACGCTCTGGTGATTCTCAGTGCGGTGCCGTCCGGATCCACGAACCTCTTGCGTGCCTCGGACGAGAGGAAGGCCAGCCGGGCCGCATTGCGCTCCTCGGGCGACAACAGGCCCCAGTCCCCGAAGACGGCGGTGGCGAGGCGGTTCCACCCCAGGATGTTCAGGCGCCTGTCGACGACGTAGGCGGGCACCCCGAGCGTGTCGAGCAGGTGCTGCACGCTGGTCCGCAGTCGTTGCGGAGGGGGCGTGGCCCGCGTCTCGCTCTGCCGCTCGGGCTGGGCCAGCCGTACCAGATGCTCCCGCTCCTCCTCGTTCAGGCGCAGTGCGCGGGCGATGGCGTCCAGTACCTCGGCCGACATGGTCTCGCCGTATCCCTGCTCCAGGCGCGCGTAGTACGCGTACGACACCCCCGCCAGTTGCGCCAGCTCCTCGCGCCGTAGCCCGGGGACCCGCCGTCGGCCGTAGGAGGGCAGGCCCACGTCCTCGGGCCTGAGCCGGGCCCTGCGCGAGCGCAGGAACTCCTTCAACTCGGTACGCCGGTCGAGCCCGGACGTCACTCGGTCATCGGGGGCCACATGTGAAGACATCTCTGTCCTCCCGCTGTCGTACGAGCCTCGCTGGTGCGGAGCAGCGTACAACACAGAGTCCATGACTCATATTGATACTCAGTATCAGGCAGACATGGGGTCTCGCTATAACCGGTTCCTCGTGCGGTTTCGGCCGTCAGTTCGTGACGGCCGCCCTGGAGCGCGGCGACAAGGTCGGGGCCACCGCTCGCGACACCGGGGCCCTGGCGGAGTGGATGCAGAGAACCCGCCCTGCGGGCCCTCTTCGGCAGCTCCCCGCCGCAGCTCGTCCCGCGGGTCTACGCGGAACGGCCAGTGCTGATACTCAGTATCAATGTGAGTCTTTGTTGTAACCTCCCAGTATGAGTGAGACCCCCCGTACCGCCGCTCAGCCCGCCCGCAAGCCACCCGGCCTGCGTGAGCGCATGCGCGCGACGGTTCAGGCGGAAGTCGTCGAGGTGGCGCACCGGCTCTTCACCGAGCAGGGGTTCGACCGGACCACCGTCGACCAGATCGCCGCCGAGGTGGGCCTGTCGCGCGCCAGCCTGTTCAGGTACTTCGGCACCAAGGAGGACATCGTCCTGGGGCGCCTGGAGGAGACCGGCCGCCGGATCGCGGAGGAGCTCGCCGCCCGTCCCGACGACGAGCAGCCCTGGCAGGCACTGCGCCGGGCCTTCGACGCCCTCACGCGGATCAACGAGACGGCGCCGCCCGAGCGCGTACTCAGCTACCTGCGCATGCTCCAGCAGGCCCCCTCACTGCGCGCCCGTCACCACGAGAAGCAACTCGGCTGGCAGAAACTGCTGGTGCCGGAGATCGCCCGGCGGCTGGGGGCCGACCCCAGCCGGTCCGAGGACCCGCGTCCGGGCGCACTGGTCGCCGCCGCGCTCGGCTGCCTGGACGTGGCCTCGGCGGCGTGGGTGGCCTGTGAGGGCACCGTCCCCCTGGCCGTGCTGCTCGACCGGGCGATGGGAGCACTGGCGGAGTAACCCGGCCCGCCCGCACACACTCACCCTTGCCTGGTGACGACGAACGGGCGGGGCGACGAGCATGCCGTGGACCGTCGACGGGGCCGTCAGTGATCCGGCGTGTCCAGGCTCTCCAGGGTCTCCGCGGGCGTCGGATCGGGGTTGAAGACCGAGTGGTAACTCTCCGGCGGCGCGAGGTAGGTGGTGGGCAGGCCGCCGGTGTCGATGACGATCTGGTCCACGGCGATCGCCGGGTCGGCCATGAACAGCCGCAGCAGGTGTTCGCCGGGCTCGGTGACGGTCACCGTGGCGGTCAGCTTCTCGATGCCGTCCTCCACGTTGCGGGCCCACGCGTCGCCCCGGTTCCCGGTGGCGATCGCCTGACCCGACAGGACGGTGACCGGCTGGTCGTCGAGGGCCAGGGCCAGCCGGCGGTGACCGCGCTCGTCGAGGGAGGGCAGACGGAAGACGGTGACGGGGAAGGTGCCGGTGGTGGCGAAGCGCACCCGGTACCGCAACTCCGCCGCTCGGGTGCCGAAGTCCGCGGTGACCGGGACCGCCGTCGACGGCACGGCCTCCACCGCGCCCGTACGGCGGCCGAGCCCCCGCACGGTCCGCCAGCGGCAGCCGCCGCGCGCCACCCGCCGGTCGGCGTGGACGGCGTCGATCGACACATAGCCGTGCGCCTCGACGAAGCCGCGGACCCGCCGGCGGGCCCGCTCCCCGTCGTTGCGCACCCGCAACGGCACCTCGACGTGCTGACCGGCGCCGGTCACGGTGACCGTGGCGTCGTGCGTGCCCTCGGGCACGCGCGCCCAGTCGATCTCCACCCAGACCCGGGTCTGCTCGGTGAAGGAGCCGCCCGCCTCGCTCAGCCGCACCCAGGGGTGGCTGGGCTCGGCGGCCCAGTCCATCGCCAGGAAGCCGGTGTTGAAGACGTCCACGAAACGCCGGTCCCGGGTGTAGGAGGTGAAGGACAACGCGCGGTCCGCTCCCGTCTCGTTCCCCTCTCCCACCACTCCCAGGCCTGAGGTGTCCCGGCGGGCCACCCTGGTGACGCTCGGGCGGCCCGGTGCCTTCGGGATCTGCGACGGGTACGGGTTGACGATCCCGTCCCATTTCCCGCCCGCCACCTCGGTGTTGTACCGCTTGGTGATCGCCGCTTCCTCGGCGTGGGCCGCCTCGGCCAGGTCCGCGAAGCGGTTGGCCCCCGCCCCGCGTCCCTGGCGCACGGCCAGCGCGTTGCGGTCCGCCCAGTAGTACTTGAGATTCATCAGGTAGGCGCCGTGGACCGGGTACTCGACCAGTTCGTAGTAGGCGTCCCGGTAGGCCTCGGGCAGCTTGGCCCCCAACGCCCTGATCCGCTCCAACAGCCGCTCGTACGCCTCCATCCGGCGTCCCGCCTCGTCTCCGTGATGCACCACCGAGAGCAGCCCCCGGGCGACGAACTCCGGGCGCAGTTCGGCCGCCAGCCGGTAGTACTCGGTGCGGATCGCCGCCATCTCCCGTCCGTGGCGGTGCCCGAACTGCCGCCCGGCCCACTCGGCCGCGAAGTCCTCGACCTCGTCCGGGCCCCAGCGGTCCACGTCCCAGGCCATGTCCATCGAGAAGGACAGCCCGCTCTCGATCGACTTGATGTCGCCGACGTTGAAGATCCACATGCGGTCGGCGCCGTGCTCGTACACCCGCCGCAGCTCCTGCCAGACCTTGGCCGGTTGGGTGGTGTCCAGCCACAGGTAGCTCTTGGGGCGGCCCCAGTAGGAGAGGTGGTAGTAGATGCCGTTGCCGCCGGGGCGGCGGCGCTCGGCCTCGGTGGGCAGCTGCCGCATGTTGCCGTGGTTGTCGTCCGGCCAGATCAGCGTGACGTCGTCGGGGACCTGGACACCCGCGTTGTAGAGCTCCAGGACCTCCTTGTACGGGATGAAGATCTGTGGCTGAGCCGCGGTGCCGACCTCCTCGGCGAGGATCCGGCGCTGGTCGGCGATGATGTCGTTCATCACCGCGACCTTCTGCGGGACGGTGGTGGCGTGCCGGGTCTCCAGCGCGCTGTCGTGCAGCCCGCGCATACCGAGCGTCCAACTGCTCTCGTACGCCGCGTTCTGCCGGGCCCGCGCCCGCCAGTAGTCGGAGATGACACCCGGGTTGACCGTGTAGTCGTAGAGCGGCAGTGCTCCGTCCGCGCCACGGTTCTCCTCCGCCCAGGGTGCCCACTCGTGGACCCCGTTGCGCAGCAGCGCCTCCGGGTGGCTGGAGCCGACGACGATGCCGTAGCGCTCCGCCAGTTCGGGGTTCTCCCGGTGCTTGTTGAAGAAGTCGGAGTACGGGTGCATGGCCGGCCACAGGTAGTTGGCCTTCAGGCGCAGCAGCAACTCGAAGATGCGTGCGTACGTCTCGGGGCCGATGTTCTTGTCCGGCTCCTGGGTGCGGCGGGACCAAGTGGTCAGGTTCTGCTCGTCGTTGACGAAGACACCCCGGTAGCGGACGGACGGCTCCAGGCGCTTGGACGTGGCCGCCGGCACGGTCACGGTGTCGCGGTGGGCGACCGGCACGTCGGCCCACCAGTACCACGGCGAGACCCCGATCCGCTCCGAGGTGTCGTAGATGCCGTAGACGGTGCCGCGCCGGTCGCTGCCCGCGATGACGAGGGCACGGTCCACCCCGGGCACCGGGCGGTTCACCACCTGGGTCACCGAGGCCTCCCACCGCCCCTTCACCCGGGAGACGTCCAGGCGCCCCTCGGCGACCAGACGGTCGATGACGGGGCTCGCGCCGATGGTGCCCACCAGGACCAGCCGCGCGGCGCGCTCCGGCAGTGTGTGCCGCAGGACGGGGCGCACCCCGCCGACCCGCTCGACATCCGCCCGCAGATCGCCGGCCGCGCGGATCACGCAGGCGTCGTCGGCCGCGTCCACGTGGATGTCGACCGCGGCGCCGTCGCGCACGAGTGTGAAGCCGGGCCTGTCCGATGTCGTGGCACGCGCGGCCGTGGGAAGCACGGTCGGCAGCAGCGGGGCGGCGCCGACGGCCGCCATGCCCCGCAGGAACGACTTGCGCGTCCACGACGGCTGGACCGGCGGTTCGGTGTGCGACACGAGACGCTCCCTTTCCGTGTCGGCCCGACCGGAAGTCCTCGCGTGGACCGTCGGCGGGCTGAGCGCGTGGTCGGCCCGAGAAGAGGCCGAAGTGCAACGGGTGGCGCGAGAGTGCTTGGCATGAACCTGCAGGAAAGCGCTTGCTAAGTCCCGTACCTTAGGTCAGGCCCGGCCGGGGCGTCCAGACCGGTGATCGGAGCGGTTGTGACGATGCCGTCGGCGGTCACATCGGTCATGAACGGTCGACCAGGCCCGACAGGGGACGAGAAGGCCTCCGCGCATCTGCGATCAGTGCATCGCGCCCTTGCGTTCCACGTGCTCGCGCAGCCACCGTTCCGTGTTGCTGACGTGGAGCAGCGCGGCCGCCTGGCTCAGGGCGGCATCCCGGGCCGAGAGCGCGGCGAAGATCGCCTCGTGCTCCTCGAGCGTCCTGCCCGCCGCCCGCCCGTCGACCAGACCACGCCAGATACGGGCGCGCAGGGTACGACCCGATACGCCCTCCAGCAGGGTCAGCAGGGATTCGTTGCCCGCGGCCGAGACCACGGCGTGGTGGAAGGCCGCGTCGTGGGCGTTGAGCGCCTCGACGTCCTCGCGGGCATCGCGCATGGCGTCGAGGTGCTTCTTCACCTGGGCCAGTTGTCCGTCGGAGATCCGCGTGGCGGCCAGCGCGGTGGCCGCCGGTTCGAGCAGGCGCCGCACCTCCATCAGGTCGAGCAGCGCCCCCGAGTCGACCTGGAGGAGCTCCACCGCGCCACCGAGGCTCTCCAGGAGGAGACTCGGCTGGAGACTGGTGACGTAGGTGCCGTCACCCCGTCTCACCTCCAGCACCCGGGCGACGGCCAGTGCCTTCACCGCCTCCCGCGCCAGATTGCGGGACAGCCCCAGCTGCGCCGCCAGTTCCGGTTCCGGTGGCAGCTTCGAACCCGGAGGAAGGGCGCCGGTCCGGATCAGCTCACGGATCCGCTCGATGGCCTTGTCCGTCAGAGACACCGCGAACCCCCTTCCCGCGCGCGTTCCTCGCACACGTCCGACCTGATCAGACCGCGCGTGCGAAGGTCCTCCCAGAGGCCATCGGGCACGCGGCGACGGTGGAGTTCCACGTTCCGCGCGACCTGTTCCGGGCTCCGCATACCGAGAGTGACGTTGACGACACTGGGGTGCGTGAGGGGGAACGCCATGGCCGCGGCGGGGAGGCTCACGCCATGGCTCTCGCAGACCTCCGCGATCGCCAGGGCCCGGGCGACGAGTTCCGGCGGGGCGTCCTGGTAGTCGTACTTCATCCCCTCGGCGGGCCGGTCGCGGGAGAGCAGTCCGGAGTTGAACACACCCACCGCGACCACGCTCTTGCCGTGTTCCAGCGCGGCGGGCAGCACGTCGTCCAGCGCCGACTGGTCGAGCAGGCTGTAGCGACCGGCCAGCATGACCACGTCGGCGGCGGTCTCGCGCAGGAAGCGGGCGAGCATGGCCGACTGGTTCATGCCGGCGCCGATGGCCCCGACGACCCCCTGGTCGCGAAGGTCCGCGAGCGCGGGCATGGCCTCGTCGGCGGCCTGCCGCCAGTGGTCGTCGGGGTCGTGCAGGTAGACGACGTCCAGCCGGTCGAGACCGGTGCGCTCCAGCGTGTCCGCGACGGAGCGGAGCACCCCGTCGCGGCTGAAGTCCCAGCGCCGGCGCAGGTCGTCCCGCACGACGAAACCCTCGCTGTCGACGCCCCGTGGTCGCTCGTTGGGGACCAGCAGGCGGCCCACCTTGGAGGAGACGACGTACGCGTCACGCGGACGGTGCCGCAGAGCCGCGCCCAGACGCTGCTCGGAGAGGCCGAGGCCGTAGTGGGGCGCTGTGTCGAAGTACCGGATGCCCGCCTCCCAGGCCGTGTCGACGGCGGCGGCCGCGTCGGAGGCGGGGGTGACCCGGTAGAGGTTGCCGATGACCGAGGCACCGAATCCGAGTTCGGTGAGTTCGACGGGTGTGTGGTGGATCTTCCGGCGTTGCAAGACGTTCTCCTCGGGGTGTCGGTCGGCGCGTGATCAGCGTCTGACGTGGGCGGAGCCGCCGGCCAGCAGAGCCTCGACCTCGGCGAGGGAGGCCATGGACACGTCGCCGGGGGTGGTCATGGCGAGCGCGCCGTGGGCGGTGCCGTACGCGAGGGCACGCTCCAGATCGGCACCGGCCAACAGGCCGTGGATCAGCCCGGCGGCGAACGCGTCGCCGGAGCCGATACGGTCCAGGACGTGCAGTCCCGGCATGCGCGGACCGGTGACGAAGCCGCTCTCCCGTGACCAGGCCGCCGCTGACCAGTCGTTGACGCCGGCCGACGGCACGTTCCGCAGGGTCGTCGCCAGCACCCTCACCGCGGGTATCCGGCCCGCCACCTCGGACAGCGCGTCCGGGACCTCGTCGGCGTCGATCCGCATCGCACCGGGGTGCTTCCCGGCCAGACCCAGAGCCCCCACCACGACGTCGGCACACGGGGCGAGCCGCAGGTCGACCTCGCGGGCCCGGTCCGGGCCGCCCCGGCCGGCCCAGAGGCTGGGGCGGTAGTTGGGGTCGTACGAGACGGTGACGCCGTGCCGCCGGGCAGCGGCCATCGCCTCCTCCGCCACCTCCACCGTGGTGTCCGAGAGGCCGGCGAAGACACCGCCGGTGTGGAACCAGCGCACACCCGTGGTGAAGACCGCGTCCCAGTCGACGGCGCCGGGCCGCAGCTGGGAGACCGCGGTGTGCGCGCGGTCGCTCACGCCCACCGCACCCCGGATGCCGAACCCCCGCTCGACGAAGTTCAGCCCGTTGCGGGCGGTGCGGCCGACTCCGTCGTCCGGCACCCAGCGGATCAGCGAGGTGTCGACTCCACCCTGCAGGACCAGGTCCTCGGTGAGACGTCCGACCGCGTTGTCCACCAGAGCCGTCACCACGGCCGTGCGCCGGCCGAAACAGCGGCGCAGACCGCGGACGACGTTGTACTCGCCGCCGCCCTCCCACACCTGGAACGTCCGGGCGGTGCGGATCCGGCCCTCGCCCGGGTCGAAGCGGAGCATCACCTCGCCCAGGGCCACCACCTCCGGCGCGGGCCCGCTCATGTCGCACTCCTGGCCACGGCTTCGGCCGTCAACCGCCGGACCTCCGGGTAGTCGCCGCGCTCCAGGTGTTCGGCGGTGGCCATCCAGGTGCCGCCGACGGCGACGACCGCGGCGTGGGAGAGGTAGCCGGGCACGTCGGCCGGGCGGATGCCGCCGGTCGGCACGAACCGCGCCTGCGGGAAGGGTGCCGCCAGAGCGCGGAGCATCGACACGCCTCCGAGCGGCTCCGCGGGGAAGAGCTTGACGGTGTCGAGGCCGGCCCGCAGTGCGCGCATCAGCTCGGTGGCGGTGGCGATGCCCGGCACGACCGGAACACCCAACTCGCGGCATTTACCGACGACTTCGGCGTCGAAGCCGGGCGACACCACGAAGCGGGCCCCGGCCTGGACAGCCCGCTCCGCCTGCTCGGCGGTGAGGACGGTGCCCGCTCCGACGGTCAGTTCACCGTGCGCCGCCATCGCCTTCACGACCTGCTCGGCATCCGGGGTGCGGAAGGTGACCTCGGCGCACCGCGCCCCGCCCGCCGCCAGGGCATCGGCGAGCGGGGCGGCCATCGAGGCCGACGGCACGGTCAGCACCGGCAGGACACGGGCGCCGCCGAGCACGGAGGCCAGATCGGCGGTCATCGGCCGAGCCATCCGCCGTCGACGGGCAGCACGGTGCCGTGGACGTAGGCGGCCGCGTCCGAGGCGAGGAACACGGTGGCGCCCGCCAGGTCGTCGGACGTGCCCCAGCGTCCGGCCGGGATGCGGTCCAGGATGGCCCGGCTGCGCGCCGGGTCGTCCCGCAACGCCTGGGTGTTGTCGGTGGCGATGTAGCCGGGCGCCAGGGCGTTGACGTTGACGCCGTGCGGGGCCCACTCGTTGGCCAGGGCCTTGGTCAGGCCGGCGATGCCGTGCTTGGCGGCGGTGTAGCCGGGCACGGTGATACCGCCCTGGAAACTGAGCAGGGACGCCGTGAAGATGATGTTCCCCCGGCCCCGGGCCACCATGGCGGCGCCCACGGCCCTCGTCAGTGCGAACTGGGCCGTGAGGTTGACCTGGAGCACCAACTCCCAGTCCGTGTCCGCGTGTTCGGCGGCCGGGGCGCGGCGGATGGTGCCCGCGTTGTTGACCAGGATGTCCACGGGCCGCTCACGTCCGGCGAGGTCCGCGCCGAGGGCTCGTACGGCGTCGGGGTCGGCGAAGTCGGTGCGGATCGCCTCGAAGGTGCGGCCCGCGGCCACGACGTCCTTCTCGACGTCGCTGCCGGATTCCTCCAGCGAGGCGCTCACCCCGATGACGTCCGCGCCGGCCGCGGCGAGGGCGCGGGCCATGGCCCGGCCGATGCCGCGCCGGGCGCCGGTGACGACAGCGAGCCTCCCGGTGAGGTCGAAGGCGTTCATACGGTGGCCCCCTGGGCGTTGTCGGTGCTCTCGGTGCAGTCCACGAGGATCTTCATCACGTCTCCGCCGCCCTCCAGGGCATCGAAGGCGGCGGGTGCCTGGGTGAGCGGTACGACCTTGCTGATCAGCCGCTCGGCCGGGATCGTGCCGTCGGCGACCAGGGCGACCGCCCGCTCGAAGTCCGAGCGGTCGTACAACCGGGCGCCGACGAGGGTGAGTTCACGCCAGAAGAAGCGGTGCAGATTGATCTCGCGGGGCCGCGGGTGGATGGCGACGAGGCACAACCGGCCGCGCACACCCAGGACTTCGACTGCGGTGTCCACGCCGCCTGCCGCGCCGGAGACCTCGAACGCGACGTCCGCGCCCGCGTCCCCGGTCCAGGTCCGGACGAGGGTCGGGATGTCCTCCTCGGCCGGGTTCCAGGCCGTCAGGCCCAACTCCTCGGCGAGTCCGCGTCGGTGGGCGCTCAGCTCCACGACCCGGACCTCGGCGCCCGCCGCCCGGGCGACCAGCGCGATCAGGACGCCGACGGGTCCGCCGCCGACCACCACGACCTTCTCGCCCGCGGTGACCTCCGCCCGGCCCACGTCGTGCACGGCGACCGCCGTCGGCTCGACGAGTGCGGCCCGGTCGAGGGGGAGGGTGTCGGGCAGCCGGACGAGTGTGGAGGCCGGCACGGTCCAGCGCTGTTGCATCGCGCCGGGGGAGTCGATGCCGATGAAGTCCAGGTGCTGGCAGACGTGCCGGTGCCCCGACCGGCAGGCGGGGCAGGTGTCGTCCCAGCGCAGCGGCATCACCGTGACCGGGTCACCGGGGCGCCAGTCCGCCACGTCCGGGCCGACGCGTACGACGTGGCCGGACATCTCGTGTCCGAGGACGGCGGGCGTACGCACCCGGGCGTCCATGTCGCCGTGGAAGATGTGCAGGTCGGTGCCGCAGATGCCGACGTAGGCGGGGGCCAGCTCGACCTCACCGGGGCCCGGAGGCGCGTCGAGTGCGGGGGCGGTGTCCAGGGTGCGGGCCGCGGTGTAGCGGACGGCGAGTGTCATCGTGTTCTCAGGGTCCCTTCAGCGCGGACGCCGATGGTCAGCAGCAGGTTGGCGTAGGTGCGGGTGTCGGCGGTGACGATCGCCAGCGCCAGGTCGGGGGAGCGGGCGGCGTCGTAGAACTCGAAGCGGCCGAGCGACTGCACCGGGGCGGGTGCGAGAAGGGAGCGGTACTCGGCGATGGCCGGCGGTTCCGGTTCGTCCTCCGGCGGCACCATCACCTGGGCCGACTCGACGGGCACGGCGCGCAGCAGGACCTGGAGCACGGTGGTGACGTCGAGCAGACCGGGGGCCAGGTTGAGGTGGACGGTCCGGGCGCGCTCGCCGACGGCGGTGCTCGCGGGGTAGTGGCCGTCGGCGAGCAGCACGCGTGCGCCGTGGCCGGCTCCGGCCAGGGACCGGAGGATCTCGGGGTGCAGGAGTTCGGTCAGGAGCACGCTGGTGTCCTTTCGACGGGGGTGAGGCGGTAGAAGTCGCGCGCGGTTCCGGCGAGGACCGCTTCGTTCTCGCTCTCCGAGCAGCCGGTGAGGAGTTCCTCGACGGTGGCGGCCCAGCGGTTCCATCCGCCGGCGAGGACGCAGACCGGCCAGTCGGAGCCGAACATCAGCCGGTCGGGCCCGAAGACGTCCCACAGCACGTCCCACACCGGGCGGATGTCGTCGAGGGTCCACTTCTCGTGGTCGGCCTCGGTGACCAGGCCCGACACCTTGCAGCGCACCTGTGGGTGTCCGGCGAGCCGGCGTACGTCCCGCTCCCAGTCGGCCAGCTCACCGCCGACGATCGGGGGTTTGCCCGCGTGGTCGAGGACCAGGGGCAGTTCCGGGAGGCGCTCCGCCAGGCGGACCGCCTGGTCGAACTGGTGGCTGCGGATCAGCACGTCGTAGCCGAGCCCGCGCTCACCGACCGTCCGCAGCGCCCGCTCGACGGACGGTCGTCGCAGCCACTCCGGGTCCTGTTCGCCCTGGACGACGTGCCGTACGGCGCGCAGGTACGAGCCTTTCCGGCCGGCCCCCAGTTCGTCGAGGACGTCGCCGACCGCGGGGCTGGTCAGGTCGACCCAGCCGACGACCGCGCCGACCAGCGGGTCCTTGTCGGCGAGGGCGAGCAGGTCGCGTGTCTCGGGCAGGGACGCCACGCACTGGACGACCACGGAGCTCGTCAGCTGCCGCCCTGCGATCGGCCGGGTCGCGGCCGAGCGCAGGTCGTCGGTGCCGAACGAGCGGCGGATGGGTTCATGGCCGGGCCCGTCCAGCCACGGCTGCGGCCGGTCGTCCAGGTTCCACACGTGGTGGTGGGCGTCGACGAGGCCGGGGTGCGAGGCGTCAGACACGGGCCGCCCAGACGGGGCCGTCGGGGTAGGTGTACTCCTTGAGGGAGTCGGGGTGCATCTGGGCGCTCAGGCCCGGCAGGGTCGGCGCGAGGTAGTGGCCGCCGGCGATGCGGACGGGGTCGACGAAGTGTTCGTGCAGGTGGTCGACGTACTCGATGACCCGGTCCTCGGTGGTGCCGGAGACGGCGACGTAGTCGAACATCGACAGGTGCTGCACCATCTCGCACAGGCCGACCCCGCCGGCGTGCGGGCAGACCGGGATGCCGAACTTGGCGGCGAGCAGCAGGATCGCGAGGTTCTCGTTGACGCCGCCGACCCGGGCGGAGTCGATCTGCACGATGTCGACGGCGCCGGCCTGGAGCAGCTGCTTGAAGACGACGCGGTTGGCCACGTGTTCCCCGGTGGCGACCTTGATGGGGGTGACGGCATCGCGGACGGCGGCGTGGCCGAGGATGTCGTCGGGGGAGGTGGGCTCCTCGATCCAGTACGGGTCGTAGGGCGCCAGCGCCCGCATCCAGTCGATCGCGGGCTGGACGTCCCATCTCTGGTTGGCGTCGACCGCGATGCGGATGGACTCGCCTACCGTCTCGCGGGCGGTGCGCATCCGCCGTACGTCGTCGTCGAGGTCAGCGCCGACCTTCAGCTTGATCTGGGTGAAGCCGTCGGCGACGGCCTCGCGGGCGAGGCGGGCCAGCTTCTCGTCGGAGTAGCCGAGCCAGCCGGGGGTGGTGGTGTAGGCGGGGTAGCCACGCTCCAGCAGGTCGGCGATGCGCTCCTGGCGGCCCGGTTCGGCACGCCGGAGGATCTCCAGTGCCTCCTCGGGGGTGAGGGCGTCGCTGAGCCAGCGGAAGTCGACCTGGGCGACGAGCTCCTCGGGTGACATCCCGGCCAGGAAGCGCCAGACGGGCTCGCCCGCCCGCTTCGCGGCGAGGTCCCAGGCGGCGTTGACGACCGCGCCGGTCGCCATGTGGATGGCGCCCTTCTCCGGTCCCAGCCAGCGCAGTTGGGGGTCGTGGACCAGCGAGCGGGAGAACGCGCCGAGGTCACCGCAGACCTCGTCGACGGACAGGCCCACCACATGGGGGGCGAGGGCCGCGATGGCGGCGGCCTGGACATCGTTGCCCCGGCCGGTGGTGAAGGCCAGGGCGTGGCCCTCCAGCCCGTCACCGGCGTCGGTGCGCAGGACGACATAGGCCGCCGAGTAGTCGGGTTCGGGGTTCATCGCGTCCGAGCCGTCGAGGTGCTCGGACGTGGGGAAGCGTACGTCGAGGACGTCCAGGGCGGTGATACGGGCGGAGGCGGACTCAGGGGAGGACATGGCAACTCCTGTGCGAGCGGGGACGAACGGCCCCTGCGACGAGATGGGTGAAGGGGGAGTGCGGCGGCCGTGCGGGCGGTGTGGTCCGGCGACGGCCGCCGGGAGTCACTCCTGGACCTTGCCGCCCGTGATACGCGAGATCATCAGCGCGACGAGGATGATCAGGCCGTTCAGGGCGCCGATCCACTGGGCGGGCACGCCGGCCAGGGTGAGCACGTTCTGGATCATGAAGAGCAGCAGGATGCCGCTGAAGGCGCCGAACATGGTGCCCTTGCCGCCGTTGAGGCTGATGCCTCCGATGACGGCGGCGGCGAAGACGGTGAAGATGTAGCCGTTGCCCTGGGCCGAGGCCACCGAAGCGAGCCGTCCGGACAGCAGCAGGCCGGCGAGCGCGGCGAGCAGGCTGCCGGCGACGATGACGATCCACAGCACCCGGTCGGTGCGGATACCGGCCGCCTTCGCGGCGTCGACGTTGCCGCCGATGGCGTACAACGACCGCCCGAAGCTGGTCCATCCGAGGACCACGACGGCGACGGCGAACAGCGCCAGGCAGAGCCAGATGGAGGCGGGCATCCCGAACCATTCGGCGGTGCCCAGGTAGAGCATCGACTCGGGCAGTTGGAAGAAGGTCTGTCCGCCGGAGATGCCGGTCAGAACGCCTCGCAGCACGATCAGCATGCCGAGGGTGACGATGAAGCCGTTGAGGCCGAAGCGGATGATCAGCAGGGCGTTGATCACGCCGACGAGCACGCCCACGGCGAGGGTGACCGGGATCGACCAGGCTCCGGGCAGGAGCCCGAGGCCGTGTCCCGCGCCGGTCGGGACGACCAGCCAGGCCGCGACACCGGGTGCCAGGCCCATCGTGGACTCCAGCGACAGGTCCATCTTCTTGACGATCAGGACCATCGTCTGCGCCAGGACCAGAAGGGCGATCTCCGACATGGTCTGCAGGACGTTGATGAGGTTGTCCGCCTGCAGGAAGACCGGGTTGACGATCTGACCCACGATCGCGATGGCGACGATGGCGGGGACCAGGGCGAGGTCGCGCATCCGGGCCAGCGGTATCCGGCCGCCGAACAGGCCGGTCCGCCCGGGCTGCGGCTCGGTGGTCTTGGGGGCGGGCGCGTCCGCGAGGACGGTTTCAGGCATCGAGGTCCACTCCTTCCATCGCGGCGACGAGGTCGTGGTCGTGCCAGCCGCGGGCCATCTCTGAGGTGACACGGCCCTGGAACATCACCAGGATCCGGTCGCACATGCGCAGGTCGTCGAGTTCGTCGGAGGCGATGAGCACTCCGGTTCCGGTGTCCGCGGTCTCTTCGACCTTGCCGAGGAGGAACTCCTTGGAGCGCACGTCCACGCCCGCGGTCGGGTTGATCAGGACCAGCAGTTTGGGGTCGTCGGCCAGGGCGCGGGCCATGACGACCTTCTGCTGGTTGCCGCCGGACAGGGCGGAGACGGGCAGTTCCGGGCCGGGCGTCTTGATCGCGAGGTTGTCGATCATGCTCTTGGCGAGCGCGTCCCGTCGGCCGCGGTTGAGGAAACCGTTGTCACCGAGCCGGTGGGGGACGGACAGCGTGGCGTTGTCCGCGATCGACATGTCGGGGACGAAGCCCTGGTGGTGCCGGTCCTGGGGTACGAACCCGGCGCCCGCGGCGAGCGCGGCGGGGACGCTCCCCGACCGCGTGGGCGTGCCGGCGATCTCGACCCGGCCACCGTCGGCGGCCCGCAGCCCCACGACGGTCTCGGCGACCTCGGTACGGCCGCTGCCGGCCGCCCCCGCGAGCCCGACGATCTCCCCGGCGCCCACCTGGAAGGTGACGCCGTCGTAGGTGTCGCCGTTCAGGTCGCTGACGCTCAGGGCCGCCGTCGCGCCGCCGTCCCGGCTGCTCACTCGTTCCTGGCGCCGGTCGGCCGCCGCCTCACCGGTCATGGCGGCGACGAGGTCGGTGCGGGGAAGCTCCGCGACCGGGGCGGTCACGATGTGCCGGGCGTCCCGGAACACCGTCACCATGTCGCAGATCTCGTACACCTCCTGGAGGTGGTGACTGATGAACAGGAAGGTGACGCCCTGGCGTTGCAGGTCGCGGATCCGGTCGAAGAGCCGGTTGATCGCCGCGCCGTCGAGCTGGGCGGTCGGCTCGTCGAGGATGATGAACCGGGCGCCGAAGGACAGAGCGCGGGCGATCTCGACGAACTGCCGCTGTTCCACACTGAGATCGCCGGCCGGGGTCTGGGGATCGACGTCCACCGACCACGCCGACAGCAGTTCCTTCGCCCGGCCGCGGACGCCCTGCCAGCTGATCAGCCGGTTGCGTCCGTGGTCGTGCCGGTTCAGGAACAGGTTCTCCGCGACGGTCAGCGTGGGGATGATCGTCGACTTCTGGTAGACGCAGGCCACGCGCCGCCGCCAGGCGTCGCGGTCGCTGAGCCGGGGAGCCGGCTCGCCGGCGAAGGTCACCGTCCCCTCGTCGGGGGCCTGGAGCCCGGTCAGCACGGAGACCAGGGTCGACTTGCCGGCGCCGTTGCGGCCGACGAGTGCGTGGGTCTCGCCGGGCCGGATGGTGATCCGGGCGCCGTTCAGGGCCACCGTCGGACCGAATCGTTTGACTATGCCCGTCGCCTCGACGACGGGCGGGCCCGCCGGGGCCCGTCCGTCGTCCGCCGGGACGGACGCGGGGGTGACTGCTCGCTCCCCGTCGCTCATCTCAACCACCTTGTGTCCATGGGATATTGGGCCGCCTGGCGAGAAATCAGCCGAGGTTGTTGCCCCACAGGGAGGTGCTGTCGCTCTTCACGCTGGGCACGCCGCCGTAGGTGCCGCCGTCGGCGGTGACGAGCGGGGCGGAGAGCTGGTCCTCCAGCAGTCCGTCGCGGACCTTGATGATGGTGCTGTCGTGGTCGGTCTTGCCGGGCACGAACGTCTTCCCGTCGATCGCGGCCTTGAGGTAGTACAGGGCGTACTTGGCGTACTGGTCGGCCGGCTGGGAGACGGTGGCGTCGATCTTCCCCTCGGCTATGGACCTGAGCTCCTCGGGGATTCCGTCGTTGGAGACGACGAAGACGTGCTTCTTGTTCTTCGGGTCGACCAACAGGCCCTTCTGCTTGAGGACCTGGAGGGTGCCGGACAGGGCGAAGCTGGACTGCATGTAGACGCCCTTGATGTCCGGGTGCTGGGTCAGACGCGTCTGGAGCTTCTGCGCGGCGACCGCGCCGTCCCAGTTGGTGGCCTCACCGAACACGGTGATGTCCGGGTAGCTCTTCTTCATGCACTCGTTGAACGCCTCGGTGCGGTCACGGCCGTTGATGGAGTCCAGGCCGCCCTGGAGCATGACGACCTTGCCCTTGCCGCCGAGCTTGGTACCGAGGTACTGACACGCCTTCTCGCCGTACGCGCGGTTGTCGGCCCGTACGACCATGTAGACCTTGCCGCTGTCGGGACGGGTGTCCACGGTGACGACCGGGATCTTCTTGGCCTCCAGCTGCGCCAGGGTCGGCGCGATGGCGGCGGTGTCCTGCGGGGCCATCGCCAGGCCCTTGACGCCCTGGCTGATGAACGTCTGCGCGTTGGCGGTCAGCTTGGCGACGTCGTTCTGCGAGTTGGTGGTCTTGAGGGAGAGGCCCAGCTCCTTGGCGGCCTCCGGCGTGTACTTGATGTACGAGTTCCAGAAGTCGGTGTCGGAACGCGGGTAGTCGACGCCGACCAGCGGCTTGCCGCTCGTAGTGGCAGCGGTCTGCGTGTCCCCGCCGCAGGCGGTGAGCAGGGCCAGTGCGGAGAGGGTGGCGACGGCTGAGCAGGCGATGGTTCTGAGTCTCATCGGGTGTTCCTCGCGCTGAGCAGATGGGTGACGGGCGACGTTTCGCCGTGCGGCGGCTGATGCCCGCCTCAAGAGATGGGATGTTTGTAAAGGATGGTTGGGGGGCGTGTCTAGTGCCCTGGGGGATTTTCTTGTGAAGTGCCAGGTCAAGGCAGGTTGATGTTTTGCTGCGCGGCATCCGGGAGCGGTAGATCCATCCCATCAATGTGTGAGGTGGGTAGCGCGTCTCCGTCGCCGTGAGGCCTGATCTCGACGTGTCACGCCGCAGAAGACATGGCATGTCTGGCGTAAGACAAAAGGGATGATTGGCGTACATGCTGACAGATTCTCGAAGTGAGCCGGACTTTCATCCCTTGAAGTGTTGACATCGGCTGGATACGTGTCGGACCTTCGTCCGTAACACCGGGGCACCCGAGCCCCATCGGTACCCCGCCCCGGTT
>NZ_JARGEE010000129.1:0-21531 GCF_033794485.1 Streptomyces sp. MB09-02B | reverse complement strand
TCTCTCTTCACTATATCTTGTCGCTTTGTTTTGTTTTTTTTTTTCCAACCAGAGACCGGAAACGGGGTTTTTGGCCTTTCCGGGGGGTCGGAGAATTTTATAAGAGGCGGGCGTCATGGTTCGCCGGGGTTCCGGTCGCGTCGCGGTGGGCGCGCTCGGGCGCCTCCTCGCTGTCGGACCGCGGCTGCCCGCTCCCGCCGCTCGTCTCCACGATGTCCCCTCGTTCGAAGCGTCTTCCGCACCCGGTGGTCGGGCGGATGGGTCTGTCGTCGATGCTATGCCGTCACCGGGGCACGTTCCGCCCCGGCACCCTCTCTGTTTTCCCCCGCGCCGCACGAGGCACACGGGCAACGGCGGGCGCGGTGTCGGTCGGTGCTCGTACGGGCCCGTGGCAGTCACTGTCAGTGGTGGGCCGTATGGTCTGTGGTCATGGAAACCAGCACCGACGGCACCCCCGCCGTTCCCGTGGGTGGCGAGGGCGACCGTCCTGTGCGGGCCGCCGCGCCACCCTCCTCGCTGTCGCCGTCACGCGCCAGTGACTTCATGCAGTGTCCGCTGCTGTACCGGTTCCGGGTGATCGACCGGCTGCCGGAGAAGCCGAGCGAGGCGGCGACCCGGGGCACGCTGGTGCACGCGGTGCTGGAGAGACTCTTCGACTCGCCGGCGGCCGAGCGGACGGCGCCGCGCGCCCGGTCGTTGGTGCCGGGGCAGTGGGACCGGCTGCGGGAGACCAGGCCGGAGGTCGTGGAGCTGTTCGCGGACGACGCGGAGGGTGAGCGGCTGGCGCGCTGGCTGGCGGAGGCCGAGCGGCTGGTGGAGCGCTGGTTCACGCTGGAGGACCCGACGCGGCTGGAGCCCGCCGAGCGGGAGCTGTTCGTGGAGGCGGAGCTGGAGTCGGGGCTCAGGCTGCGCGGGATCATCGACCGGGTCGATGTGGCGTCCACCGGTGAGGTGCGGATCGTCGACTACAAGACGGGGAAGGCGCCGCGGCCGGAGTACGCCGAGGGCGCGCTGTTCCAGATGAAGTTCTACGCGCTGGTGGTGTGGCGGCTGAAGCAGGTGGTGCCGCGCCGGCTGCAGCTGGTCTATCTCGGTAGTGGTGACGTCCTGACGTACGACCCCGTGGTCGCCGATCTGGAGCGGGTGGAGCGCAAGCTGATGGCGCTGTGGGAGGCGATCCGGCAGGCCACGGAGACGGGTGACTGGCGGCCGCGGCCGACGAAGCTGTGCGGTTGGTGCGACCACCAGGCGGTGTGCCCGGAGTTCGGCGGGACTCCCCCGCCGTACCCCCTCCAGGTGAGGTCACCGGAGTCGGTCGGTGAGGGGCAGGGCAGAATGGGGCCGGACTAGCCGAAGGAGATTTTCGTGGCCATCCGCGTCCTACTGGTCGACGACCAGCCGCTGCTGCGTACCGGGTTCCGGATGATTCTGGAGGCGGAGCAGGACCTCGCGGTCGTCGGGGAGGCCGGGGACGGCCTCCAGGCGATCGACCAGGTGCGGGCGCTGCAGCCCGATGTGGTGCTGATGGACATCCGGATGCCCCGGATGGACGGGGTGGAGGCGACCCGTCAGATCACCGGTCCCGGGCGGGACGGTCCGGCGAAGGTGCTGGTGCTGACCACGTTCGATCTGGACGAGTACGTGGTGGAGGCACTGCGGGCGGGGGCCAGTGGGTTTCTGCTGAAGGACGCTCCGGCCAATGAGCTGGTGCAGGCGATCCGAGTGGTGGCGAACGGGGAGGCGATGCTCGCGCCGAGCATCACGCGTCGGCTGCTCGACAAGTACGCGGAACATCTGCCGTCGGGCGAGGAGGCGGTGCCGGACACCCTGCACACACTGACTGACCGTGAGGTCGAGGTGTTGAAGCTGGTGGCCCGGGGGTTGTCGAACGCGGAGATCGCGGCCGATCTGTTCGTCAGCGAGACCACGGTGAAGACACATGTGGGCCATGTGCTGACGAAGTTGGGGCTGCGGGACCGGGTGCAGGCGGCGGTGTACGCGTACGAGAGCGGGCTGGTGCGCCCCGGCGCGCAGTAGTCGGCGGGCTCCGCTGTGAGCACCGAGGGCGCTCCCTTCTTGTGGAAGGGAGCGCCCTCGGGCGTTCGGGGCCGTGGTGTGGACCCGTGCTCGTGTCAGCCCTTGCTGATCTCCCAGAAGCGGAAGACGGTGGAGGCGTCCAGGCAGTACTCCAGGCCGTAGACGTCGTCGCGGACGACGGCGTACTGCTTGGCCTGCCAGACGGGGATGAGCGGGACGTCTTCGGCGACGATGTTCTGGAGTTCGGCGTACTCCTGCTCCGTGGAGGAGCGCTCGCTCTCGGCGGCGGTCTTCGTGAGGAGTTCACCGGTGATGGTGGTGTTGTCGTAGTTGTTGCCCAGCACGTTGCCCTTGCCGAAGAAGGGGCCGGTGAAGTTGTCGGGGTCCGGGTAGTCGGGGACCCAGCCCTTGACGTACACGCCGTACTTGCCGGCGGCGATGTCCTTCTCGTACTGGTCGAAGGCGACGGACTCCACCTTGGCGTCGAACAGCCCGCTGTCGTTGAGCTGCTTGGCGACGGCCTCCAACTCCTGGTCGGTGGAGGGGCCGTAGCGCGAGGGGGTGGACCAGAGGGTCAGTTCGACCTTGTCGTTGATGCCGTCGGCGCGGAGCGCGGCCTCGGCCTTGGCCTCGGAGGGGCGGGCGCCGTAGGTGTCGAAGAAGGCCGTGTTGTGGCCGGTGATGCCGGCCGGGATGATCGAGTACAGCGGGGTGGCGGTGCCCTGGTAGACCTCGTCGACGAGGGCCTCGCGGTCGAGCAGGTAGGCGATGGCCTGGCGGACGCCGAGCTTGCCGGTGACCGGGTCGTCCATGTTGAAGACGAGGTGCTGGACCTCGGCGCCGGTGCCGTCGACGATCTCGACGCCGCTGGCGGTGGAGGTGTCGGTCTCGATGTCGGAGATGTCGGAGGCGCTGAGGCCGCGGTAGGTGACGTCGAGGTCGCCCTCCAGCAGGGCCTTCTTCAGGGCGTCCTGGTCGCCGTGGAAGAACTTGAGGGTGACGCCGCTGTTCTCGACGTCGGCGGTGCCCTGGTAGTTCTCGTTGACGGTGAAGACGGCCTCGTCCTCGCCGAAGGACTCGAGCTTGTAGGGGCCGGAGCCGACCGCCTCGCCGTCCTCGCGGAGTCCGTCGGCGTCGTAGGAGCTCTCGTCGACGATCGAGCCGGCGCCGGAGGCGATCTTGCTGGGGAAGGTGGCGTCGGCGTACTTCAGGTCGAAGCGGACGGTCTTGTCGTCCGGGGTCTCGACCTTGTCGAGCATGGGGAACATGATCGCGGGGCCGGCGTCGTCGTTGATCTTCAGCATGCGGTCGAAGGAGAACTTGACGTCCTTCGCGGTGAGCGCCTCACCGTTGCTGAACTTCAGGCCGTCCTTGAGGGTGCACTCGTAGACCTTGGTGCCGCCGGCCTGGAAGGAGCACTCCTTGGCGAGGTCCGGTTCGGGCTCGGTGGCGCCGTTGGGGAAGCTCAGCAACGACTGGAAGACGTTGTTGAAGAGCAGCCAGGATCCGGGGTCGTAGCCGGAGGCGGGGTCGGTGGCCAGGACGTCGTCGGACATCCCCATCACGACGTCGGAACCGGAGCCCCCGGATCCCCCCGAGTCGGAGCCGCAACCGGTCAGCAGGCCGGCGGCAAGCCCTGTCGCGATGGTCAGGACGGGCCACTGGGTGCGTATGTTCACGTATGGATGCCTTGTGTCGTCGGTGCATTGCGGGCGCTCCGGGCTCCCCCGAGGCCGAACGGCCTCTGCCTGGAGGGGTGGTGAGATCCGGTCAGTCGCTTCTGCCGCGTCCCAGCTCCCAGAGCTGGAGCGTGGAGGCGGCGTTGAGGGCGTACTCGGCGCCGGTGACGTCGTCGCGGGCGGCGACGTACTGGTTGCCCTGCCACAGCGGCAGGATCGGCACGTCCTCGGCGACGATGTCCTGGATGCCGGCGAGGCTCTCCGCGGCGGAGAGGCGGTCGGCCGCACGGCGGGACTCGGGGATCAGCTTGCCGCGGATCTCGCTGTTCGCGTAGGGCGAGCCGAGGAAGTTGTCCTTGTCGAGGAAGGGCGCGAGGTAGTTGTCGGCGTCGGGGAAGTCCGGGAACCAGCCCATGCCGTAGACCGCGTACTCGCCCTCCTGCTCGGCGGGGCGGAACGTGGACCAGGGGGCGCCCTTGATGGTGACGTCGAACAGGCCGCTGTCGTCGAGTTGCTTCTTCAGCAGCTCGAACTCCTTCTTCGTGGCGGCGCCGTAGTGGTCGGTCGTGTAGTGGAGGGTCAGCTTCACCGGGGCGGTGACGCCGGCTGCTTCCAGGGTCGACTTCGCCTTGGCGACGTCCGGGTCGCCGTACTTGTTGAAGAAGGAGTTGGAGTGGCCGGTGATGCCGGCGGGGACCAGCGAGAAGAGGGGTTCGGCCTGGGAGCCGTAGACCTTGGAGACGAGTTCGCCCCGGTCGATGACCTCGGCCATGGCCCGGCGGACGGCGGTGCTCCTGACCGGCGAGGCGTCGGTGTTGAAGGCGAGGTAGCGGATCTCCAGGCCGGCGGACTCGATGACGTCGATGTCGCTGTCGGCCGCGTCGGAGAGCTTGGTGATCTGCTCCGGGGTCATGGTGCGGGTCATGAGGTCGATGTCGCCCTTCTTCAGGGCGGCGCCCATGGCGTCGGCGCTCTCGAAGGAGCGCAGCTCGACCTTGTCGTTCTTCGGGTCCAACTGGCCCCTGTAGTTCGGGTTCTTGGTGAACACGGCCCGGACCAGCTCGTTGTTCTCGACCTCGGCGTCCAGGGTGTACGGGCCGGAGCCGTCGACCTGGAAGCCGTCGCGCAGCCTGTCCTTGTCGTAGTCGTCCGGGTTGACGATGCCGGCGACCGGGGTGGACAGCTTGTACGGGAGGGTCGCGTCGGGGCTGTTGAGGTGGAAGATCACCTCGTTGTCACCCTTGGTCTCGACGAGGTCGATGGTGGACAGCAGGGCGAAGACACCGCTGTCGGCCTTGAGGGAGCGGGCCCGGTCGATGGAGAACTTCACGTCCTCGGCGGTGATCGCGTCGCCGTTGGCGAACTTCAGGCCGTCGCGCAGGGTGCAGGCGTAGCGCTCGTTGCCGGTGTCGGTGAAGGAGCAGCTGGAGGCGGCCTCGGGTTCCGGTTCGCCGTCGCCGCGCGGTTGGACCAGGAGGGTCTGGACGGTCTGGCGGAGGATGTTCCAGGTGCCGACGTCGTAGGCGTAGGCGGGGTCGATCGGGGCCGGGGCCTGCTTGGAGGCGGCGAACCGGTCGGTGGTGCCGACGACGACCGTGTCACCGCTGCCGCCCGCGCTGTCGGTGGCACCGCAGGCGGCGAGTACCGGGGCGAGCAGGCCGATCACGGCCGGCAGCACCAAGGTCTTGCGGTTCATGCTCGCTGCTTCTCCAAAGCTGTGGTCCGAGACGGGTGCTGGCGGGGTGGTGCGAGCGTGTCCCGGGATGTACGGCGATGTTCTCGCGACGAGATTAGCCCGCACCGCCAGAGGGGCCCGCGCGCACCGGAGTTGAGTTCCCCTCACGCTATGGAACCGGGCGCGGACACAAACGATGTACTCACCACGGAATGTTTGGGGCACGCTTCGTCAATCGGGACACAAAGGCGCGCCGAGCGCCCTCGAACCGGGGGTTCGGGGGCGCCGTGCGAGCACTTCAGGGGCCGTGGGAAGTGGTCAACGTCACAGGTGGAAAGGTATTCCCCTGTGCGGGAATTCAGTCATCGCGGCCGAGTGAATTCTCGTCCCGGGCCGGTGTTGCGCGATCTTGGAATTCGTTGCGCTTTCAATTGGCGGTGATCGCCATCAGACCGCGCAGAAATGGCAGGTCGACCTCTTCCAGCGAGGTCACGACCGTGCGGCGCACGGCGGGGGCGATGGGGGCCACGGACGGGACGGCGACCACATGGCAGCCGGCGGCCTCCGCGGCGGCGACACCGGTGGCGGTGTCCTCGATGACCGCGCACCGGGCCGGGTCGGCGCCGAGACCGGAGGCCGCGAGCAGATAGGGGTCGGGGAACGGCTTGGTCCGCTCGACCTCGTCGCCGGCGACGGTCAGCGCGAAGTGCTGGGGGCCGAGAGAGGTCAGGACGCGGTCGATGATGCGCCGGTGCGAGGCGGAGACCAGGGCGGTGGGCACGTCGTGGGCGGCGAGTTCGGCGAGGAGCCGCGAGGCGCCGGGCATCAGCGGCAGGGTGCGCCCGATGCGTGCCTCGAAGCCGTCGTTGAGCAGCACGGTGAGCTCGGCGAGGGTGATGTCGGCGCCGGTGGCCTCGATCAGGAAGCCCGCGCTGCGGGTCATGGGTCCGCCGACCACGACATGCCGCCAGGAGTCGTCGAGGGTGTGTCCGAGGCCGGCGAAGACCTCGACCTCCACGTCCCACCAGAAGCCCTCGGTGTCCACCAGGGTGCCGTCCATGTCGAGGAGCACGGCCTGGAGCGCCGAGCCTTCGGCCGTACGGGTTCCTGGCGCGGGAATCGTCGTGGTCATCCGGCGCACCTCCTTGTGGGACGAGCAGGCCGGTTCCCGGGTGGGGAACCGGCCTGCGGTGGACCGACCAGTCTACGACGCCGCGCGGACAAGCGCCTTTCGATGCGGCCGAGCCCCTGCGTGGGGGCCTACCGTGCGTTGAAGTACTTCGCCTCGGGGTGGTGGATCACGATGGCGTCGGTGGACTGCTCGGGGTGGAGCTGGAACTCCTCCGAGAGCTGGACGCCGATCCGCTCGGGTTCGAGGAGCTGGGCGATCTTGGCGCGGTCCTCCAGGTCGGGGCAGGCGCCGTATCCGAGGGAGAAGCGGGCGCCCCGGTACTTGAGGTCGAACATGTCCTCGATCGCGGCCGGGTCCTCACCGGCGAAGCCCAGCTCCGAGCGGACGCGCGCGTGCCAGTACTCGGCGAGGGCCTCCGCCAACTGCACGGACAGGCCGTGGAGTTCGAGGTAGTCGCGGTAGGAGTTGGCCTCGAAGAGCTTCGCGGTCTCCTCGCCGATGCGGGAGCCGACGGTGACGACCTGGAGGCCGACCACGTCGATCTCGCCGGACTCCTCGGGGCGGAAGAAGTCGGCCAGGCACAGCCTGCGGCCGCGGCGCTGGCGCGGGAAGGAGAACCGGGTCCGTTCGTTGCCGTCGTCGTCCAGGATGATCAGGTCGTCGTCCTTGGAGACGCAGGGGAAGTAGCCGTAGACGACGGCCGCCTCCAGCAGGTTCTCGGTCTGCAGCCGGTCCAGCAGACCGCGCAGGCGGGGCCGGCCCTCGGTCTCGACGAGCTGCTCGTAGGTGGGACCGTCGCCGGTGCGGGCCTGCTTCAGGCCCCACTGGCCCTTGAAGAGGGCGCCCTCGTCCAGCCAGGACGCGTACTCCTTGAGCTGGATGCCCTTGACGACGCGGGTGCCCTGGAACGGGGGCGTGGGGACGGGGTTGTCGGTGGCGACGTCGGAGCGGACGTGGCCCTCCTCGGGGCGGTCCTCGACGGCGGTGGCCGAGGCCGTGGCCCGTACCCGGCGCTGCCGCAGTTCGGGCAGTTGCGCGCCGGGGACGCCGCGCTTGACGCCGATGAGGGCGTCCATGAGGCGCAGTCCCTCGAAGGCGTCGCGGGCGTAGCGGACCTCGCCCTCGTAGATCTCGTGCAGGTCCTGCTCGACATATGCCCTGGTCAGCGCGGCGCCGCCGAGGATGACCGGGTAGTCGGCGGCCAGGCCGCGCTGGTTCAGCTCCTGAAGGTTCTCCTTCATGATCACTGTGGACTTCACCAGCAGGCCGGACATGCCGATGACGTCGGCGCGGTGCTCGGCGGCGGCGTCCAGGATCGCCGAGACCGGCTGCTTGATGCCGAGGTTGACGACGTTGTAGCCGTTGTTGGACAGGATGATGTCGACGAGGTTCTTGCCGATGTCGTGGACATCGCCGCGGACGGTCGCGAGGACGATGGTGCCCTTGCCCTCGGCGTCCGACTTCTCCATGTGCGGTTCGAGGTGGGCGACGGCGGTCTTCATGACCTCGGCGGACTGCAGCACGAACGGCAGCTGCATCTGGCCGGAGCCGAACAACTCACCGACGACCTTCATGCCGTCCAGCAGGGTGTCGTTGACGATGTCGAGGGCCGGGCGGTTCTCCAGTGCCTCGTCGAGGTCGGCTTCGAGGCCGTTCTTCTCGCCGTCGATGATGCGGCGCTTGAGGCGCTCCTCCAGCGGGAGGGCGGCCAACTCCTCGGCCTTGCCCGCCTTCAGGGACTTGGCGGTCGCGCCCTCGAACAGCGCCATCAGCTTCTGCAGCGGGTCGTAGCCCTCGGCCCGGCGGTCGTGGATGAGGTCGAGGGCCGTCCGCACCTCCTCCTCGCTGAAGCGGGCGATCGGCAGGATCTTGGAGGCGTGGACGATGGCGGAATCCAGGCCTGCCTTGACGCACTCGTCGAGGAAGACGGAGTTGAGGAGGATACGGGCGGCCGGGTTGAGGCCGAAGGAGATGTTCGACAGGCCGAGGGTGGTCTGGACGTCCGGGTGGCGGCGCTTGAGTTCGCGGATCGCCTCGATGGTGGCGATGCCGTCCCCCCGGGACTCCTCCTGGCCGGTACAGATGGTGAAGGTCAGGGTGTCGATGAGGATGTCCGACTCGTGGATGCCCCAGTTGCCCGTGAGGTCGTCGATGAGCCGTTCGGCGATCTCGACCTTCTTCTCCGGGGTGCGGGCCTGGCCCTCCTCGTCGATGGTCAGCGCGATCAGCGCGGCGCCGTGCTCCTGGGCGAGGCGGGTGACCCTGGCGAAGCGGGACTCGGGGCCGTCGCCGTCCTCGTAGTTGACGGAGTTGATGACGGCCCGGCCACCCAGCTTCTCCAACCCGGCCTGGATGACGTCCACCTCGGTGGAGTCCAGGACGATGGGGAGGGTGGAGGCGGTGGCGAAGCGGCCGGCGAGTTCGGCCATGTCGGCGACGCCGTCGCGGCCCACGTAGTCGACGCAGAGGTCGAGCATGTGGGCGCCCTCACGGATCTGGTCGCGGGCCATCTCCACGCAGTCGTCCCAGCGGGCCTCCAGCATGGCCTCGCGGAACTTCTTCGAGCCGTTGGCGTTCGTCCGCTCACCGATCGCCATGTACGAGGTGTCCTGGCGGAACGGCACGCTCTGGTAGAGGGAGGCGGCGCCGGGTTCGGGGCGCGGGTCGCGGACGGTGGGGGTCAGGTCCCGGACGCGCTCGACGACCTGGCGCAGGTGCTCGGGGGTGGTGCCGCAGCAGCCGCCGACGAGGGAGAGGCCGTACTCGCGGACGAAGTTCTCCTGGGCGTCCGCCAGCTCCGGCGCGGTCAGCGGGTAGTGGGCGCCGTCCTTGGTCAGCACCGGCAGGCCGGCGTTGGGCATGCAGGAGAGCTGGATGCGGGAGTGGCGGGCCAGATGCCGCAGGTGTTCGCTCATCTCGGCGGGGCCGGTCGCGCAGTTCAGGCCGATCATGTCGATGCCGAGCGGCTCCAGTGCCGTCAGCGCGGCGCCGATCTCGGAGCCGAGGAGCATGGTGCCGGTCGTCTCGACCGTCACCGAGACGATCAGGGGGACCTCGTATCCGGCGGTCTCCATCGCGCGGCGGGCGGCGATGACGGAGGCCTTGGTCTGCAGCAGGTCCTGGGTGGTCTCCACCAGGAGCGCGTCGGCGCCGCCGGCCAGCAGGCCCTCGGCGTTCTGCTGGTAGGCGTCGCGGATGGCGGTGAAGGTGGTGTGGCCGAGGGTGGGCAGCTTGGTGCCGGGGCCGACGGAGCCGAGCACCCAGCGCTGGCGGCCGTCGCGGGCGGCGTACTCGTCGGCCGTCTCGCGGGCGATGCGGGCGCCGGCCTCGGACAGCTCGGCGGTGCGCTCGGGGATGTCGTACTCGCCCAGTGCGGTGAGGTTGGCGCCGAAGGTGTTCGTCTCCACGCAGTCGACGCCCGCGTCGAAGTACGCGGCGTGCACCGAGCGGACGATGTCCGGGCGGGTGACGTTGAGGACCTCGTTGCAGCCCTCCAGCTGCTGGAAGTCCTCCAGGGTGGGGTCCTGCGCCTGGAGCATCGTGCCCATCGCGCCGTCGGCGACCACCACACGGGTGGCGAGGGCCTCACGGAGGGCCTCGGATCGGGCCCGGCCTGCGGCGGCGGACGTGAGGGACGTGTTCGGCGACGAGACCATGGAGCTGCTCCCTGGAGTGCGACGGCTGTCGGCTTTGCGCCCTCCGACGGAAGGCGCACGCGGCAAGCCTAGCCCGGAGCGGCACGGATGGTCAGGGGCGTCCACGGGGCGGACCGGCGTGGCGCACCCGCTCGGGTGCGGTTTACTCCGACGACGAAAAGAACGACGGACACCACTCCGGCACCCTTCGGACACCCCGTGGCCACATGTGCGCCCCACGGCCACCGGACGGACACCGGACGGACACGAGCGCGCCACCGCACGGCGAGCGTGGCCGAAAAGCTAGTGACGGCCATTAGCGGGAGGTCGGCAACGACCGGTAGTGTTCGACATTGCCGAACGATGGAAGTTCAGTCGCGTACGGCGGCCGAAGGGGACGGAGGCAGGACGGCGATGGCACGGAACATCCAGTCGCTCGAACGGGCGGCCGCGATGCTGCGCCTGCTCGCGGGCGGCGAACGGCGGCTCGGCCTGTCGGACATCGCCTCGTCGCTGGGCCTCGCCAAGGGCACCGCCCACGGCATACTGCGCACGCTCCAGCACGAGGGGTTCGTCGAGCAGGACGACGCCTCGGGGCGTTACCAGTTGGGGGCCGAACTGCTGCGGCTCGGGACGACGTACCTCGACGTCCACGAACTGCGGGCGCGCGCCCTGGTCTGGACGGACGACCTGGCCCGCTCCAGCGGCGAGAGCGTGCACCTGGGGGTGCTGCACCAGCAGGGCGTACTGATCGTGCACCACGTGTTCCGGCCCGACGACAGCCGGCAGGTCCTGGAGATAGGGGCCATGCAGCCGCTGCACTCCACGGCCCTGGGCAAGGTCCTGTCGGCCTACGACCCGGTGGCCCACAGCGAGGTGCTGGAGAGCGAGCGCAAGGCGTTCACCGACCGGACCGTGCACACGCTGGCCGACTTCGAGGGCGTCCTGGACATCACCCGCGCCCGCGGGTACGCGGCCGACGTCGAGGAGACCTGGGAGGGCGTGGCGTCCATCGCCGCCCCCATCCACGACCGGCGGCGGATGCCGGTCGGCGCGGTCGGCATCACCGGCGCCGTGGAGCGGCTGTGCCGCGAGGGCGAGCTGCGCCCCGAACTGATCGCGGCCGTACGGGACTGCGCCCGCGCGGTGTCGCGGGACCTGGGCGCCGGGCGGTTCTGACCCCCTGCCGCGCGTACGGCGAAGGCCGGGACACGGTGACGTGTCCCGGCCTTCGCCGTACGCGCGCGTGCGCGACGGGCGCCCAGGTGGGCGCCCCGGCAGCCGTCTCAAGATCGACGGGCCTGTTCGATCAATAACGATCGCGTTTTCGACAACTCAGCTCTTGACGCGCCTGTGACGCCGGAGCAAGACTCCCGTCCATCGGTCGACATTGTCGAACACCTACCGGCAATACGCGCTAGAGTGTGACAACGCCACGGGCCGAACTCTTTCCCCTGGACGAAGGACAAAGGAGTCGCGGGTGTCCAGCTCCGACATCTTCATCGGCGAGACCATCGGTACCGCCATACTCATCCTGCTCGGCGGCGGCGTCTGCGCGGCCGTCACCCTGAAGGCCTCCAAGGCCCGTAACGCCGGTTGGCTCGCCATCACCTTCGGGTGGGGTTTTGCCGTTCTCACCGCCGTCTACACCTCCGCGCCGCTCTCCGGCGCCCATCTGAACCCGGCCGTGACCCTCGCGCTCGCGCTGAAGAAGGACGGCATCGAGTGGGGCGACGTCCCGATCTACTGGGGCGGGCAGCTGCTCGGCGCCATGATCGGTGCCGCTCTGGTCTGGATCGCCTACTACGGACAGTTCCAGGCGCACCTCACCGACGCGGAGATCGTCGGCGACGCAAAGACGCGGGCCAAGGCCAAGTCGGTCGAGGCCCGGGAGAAGGGCGCCGGCCCCGTGCTCGGCATCTTCTCCACCGGCCCGGAGGTCCGCAACGCGGTCCTGAACATCGCCACCGAGGTCATCGGCACCGTCGTGCTGGTCCTGGCCGTGCTCACACAGGGTCTCAACGACTCCGGCAAGGGCCTCGGCGCCCTCGGTGCCCTGATCACGGCGCTCGTCGTGGTCTCCATCGGTCTGTCCCTCGGTGGCCCGACCGGTTACGCGATCAACCCGGCCCGTGACCTCGGTCCGCGCATCGTGCACGCCCTGCTGCCCCTGCCCAACAAGGGCGGGTCGGACTGGAGCTACGCCTGGGTCCCGGTGGTCGGCCCCCTGATCGGTGCCGCCCTCGCCGCAGGCCTCTACAACGTCGCATTCGTCTGAGAAACCCGTTGAGCCGCCGTTCCGCGGGCCGTCCCGCGGAACGCTCAGCACGCGCCGTACGTACAGCCCGTTGACCAGTTGACCTTTCAGGAGCACACCGTGACCGACGCCCACACCGCCGGCCCGTTCATCGCCGCCATCGACCAGGGCACGACCTCGTCCCGCTGTATCGTCTTCGACCGCGACGGACGCATCGTCTCCGTCGACCAGAAGGAGCACGAGCAGATCTTCCCGAAGCCGGGCTGGGTCGAGCACGACGCCACCGAGATCTGGACGAACGTCCAGGAGGTCGTCGCCGGGGCCATCGAGAAGGCCGGCATCACCCGTGACGACATCAAGGCCATCGGCATCACCAACCAGCGCGAGACCACGCTGCTCTGGGACAAGAACACCGGTGAGCCCGTCCACAACGCCATCGTCTGGCAGGACACCCGTACCGACGCCCTCTGCCGCGAGCTCGGCCGCAACGTCGGCCAGGACCGCTTCCGCCGCGAGACCGGTCTGCCGCTGGCCTCGTACTTCGCCGGTCCGAAGGCCCGCTGGCTGCTGGACAACGTCGAGGGCCTGCGCGAGCGCGCCGAGGCCGGCGACATCCTCTTCGGCACCATGGACAGCTGGGTCATCTGGAACCTGACGGGCGGTGTCGACGGCGGCAAGCACTACACCGACGTCACCAACGCCTCCCGCACCATGCTGATGAACCTGCACACGCTGCAGTGGGACGAGAAGATCGCCGAGTCCATCGGCGTCCCGCTGTCGATGCTCCCGGAGATCCGCTCCTCCGCCGAGGTCTACGGCGAGGTCACCGGCGGCCGCCTCGGCGACCTGCTCGGCGGCATCCCTGTCGCCTCCGCGCTCGGCGACCAGCAGGCGGCCCTGTTCGGCCAGACCTGCTTCGAGGAGGGCGAGGCCAAGTCCACGTACGGCACCGGAACGTTCATGCTGCTGAACACCGGCGAGAAGATCATCAACTCCTACAGCGGCCTGCTGACCACCGTCGGCTACCGGATCGGCGACCAGAAGCCGGTCTACGCCCTGGAGGGCTCGATCGCCGTCACCGGTTCGCTGGTGCAGTGGATGCGCGACCAGATGGGCCTCATCTCCACCGCCGCCGAGATCGAGACGCTGGCGCTCTCGGTCGAGGACAACGGCGGCGCGTACTTCGTGCCGGCCTTCTCCGGTCTGTTCGCCCCGTACTGGCGCTCCGACGCCCGCGGTGTGATCGCCGGTCTCACCCGGTACGTCACCAAGGCGCACCTCGCGCGCGCCGTCCTGGAGGCCACCGCCTGGCAGACCCGTGAGATCACGGACGCCATGACCAAGGACTCGGGCGTCGAGCTCGCGGCCCTCAAGGTCGACGGCGGCATGACCTCCAACAACCTGCTGATGCAGACGCTCTCGGACTTCCTGGACGCCCCCGTGGTGCGCCCGATGGTCGCCGAGACCACCTGCCTCGGCGCCGCCTACGCCGCCGGTCTCGCCGTCGGCTTCTGGACCAGCACCGACGAGCTGCGCGCCAACTGGCGCCGGGCCGCCGAGTGGACCCCCCGTATGGACGCGGACACCCGCGACCGTGAGTACAAGAGCTGGCTCAAGGCCGTCGAGCGGACCATGGGCTGGATCGAGGACGAGAGCTGAGTCAGGGGCCCGCGAAGGCTCCGTCCACCGGCTCTGATGAGGAGTAAGAACCCGACATGACCAGTCAGACCACCCTGCAGACCCTGCCTGCCCTGGGGACGCGCCCGGCGTCCGGCTCGAACCCGAGCCGTGCCGAGACCCGGGAGCAGCTCGCCAAGGCGTCGTACGACCTCCTCGTGATCGGCGGCGGCATCCTGGGCATCTCCACCGCCTGGCACGCCGCGCAGTCCGGGCTCAGGGTGGCCCTGGTCGACGCCGGCGACTTCGCCGGCGCCACCTCCTCCGCCTCCTCCAAGCTGCTCCACGGCGGTCTGCGCTACCTGCAGACCGGCGCGGTGAAGCTGGTGGCGGAGAACCACTTCGAACGCCGTGCGGTCTCCCGCCAGGTGGCTCCCCACCTGGCGAACCCGCTCACGTTCTACCTCCCCGTGTACAAGGGCGGGCCGCACGGCGCGGCGAAGCTCGGGGCGGGCGTCTTCGCCTACTCCGCGCTCTCCGCGTTCGGTGACGGCGTGGGCCACCTCCTCTCCCCCGCCAAGGCGGCGCAGGACGTGCCCGAGCTGCGCACCGACAACCTCAAGGCCGTGGCCGTGTACGGCGACGACCAGATGAACGACTCCCGGATGGCGCTGATGACGGTCCGCGCGGCCGTCGAGTCGGGTGCGGTGGTCCTGAACCACGCCGAGGTCACCGGGCTGCGCTTCACCAAGGGCCGGGTCACCGGTGCCGAGCTGCGCGACCGGCTCTCCGGCGACGAGTTCGGCGTCAGCGCCCGGCTCGTGCTGAACGCGACCGGGCCGTGGGTCGACCACCTGCGCCGGATGGAGAACCCGAACGCGGCCCCTTCCATCCGTCTCTCCAAGGGCGCCCACCTGGTGCTGAAGCGGACCGCTCCCTGGAAGGCCGCGCTCGCCACCCCCATCGACAAGTACCGCATCACGTTCGCCCTCCCCTGGGAGGACATGCTGCTGCTCGGTACGACCGACGAGATGTACGAGGGCGACCCGGCGGACGTCTCGGTCACCGAGAAGGACACGGCCCAGATACTCGACGAGGCCGCGTTCTCCATCCGGGACCAGCAGCTGGACCGTGACCTGATCACGTACTCCTTCGCCGGTCTGCGGGTGCTGCCGGGCGGGCCCGGTGACACCGCCAAGGCCAAGCGGGAGACGGTCGTGACCGAGGGCCGGGGCGGCATGCTGTCCGTCGCGGGCGGCAAGTGGACGACGTTCCGGCACATCGGCCGCACGATCATGAAGAAGCTGGAGGCGCTGCCCGGTCACCCGCTGGGCGAGGACTTCGAGCCGGTGGCGTCGCTGCCGAAGAAGCTGCCGCTGCCGGGTGTCGCCAACCCGCGCGCGGTCGCGCACCGGCTGCTGGTGGACCGTCCGGCGCCGGGCCCGCGGATGGGCGCCGACACGGCACGGCACCTGGCCACGCACTACGGTTCCCTGGCCTTCGACATCGCCCGCCTGGCGAACGAGAACCCCGAGCTGGGCGAGCGGGTCCACCCCGACGCGCCGGAGATCTGGGCGCAGGTCGTCTACGCCCGCGACACCGAGTGGGCCGAGACGGCGGACGACGTCCTGCGCCGCCGGACGACGCTGACGATACGGGGCCTGGCGACGGACGAGGTCCGCGCGAAGGTCCAGGACCTGCTCGACAAGAAGTAACCGGATGTCGGTACCGGCCCCTCCCCCTGACCGGGGCCGGCACCGAGAGGGTCGGCCCCCTTCCGCTCTGGGGCCGGGCCACGGCGAAGGGGCGGCTCCCTCGACGGAGCCGCCCCTCTGTTGTTCTGTCGCCTTTGCCGTCGGGCCGATTGTCAGTGCCGGGTGCTTTCATGACCGCATGAACATCGATCACGCCGACCCCGCCGAACTGGCGGCCCTGCGCGCGGCCTTCGCCGTCGACGACGGCGGGGAGTCGGCGCTCGGCGGGCAGTCGGCGCTCGGCTGGGACGCCGTGCGCGCCTTCGAGGCGGAACACTCGGTGGTGCTCCCTGAGCCGTACCGGACGTTCGTGGCGGAGATCTCCGACGGCTCGTCGCAGGGGCCTCCCGAGTACGGGCTCGTGGGGCTGGCCGAGCTGCCGTCGGACTGGGGCGACAACGGCGCGAGACGGGCCCTCGGCGAGCTGTTCCCGCTCACCGCGCCCTGGCTGTGGGAGGCGGACGACGGCCCGTACGACGACGACTGGGACGAAGCCGTCGACAAGGTCTACCACCACGGCTCGATCGTGCTCGGCACGGACGGATGCGCCATGAACTGGCATCTCGTCGTCACCGGCCCCCATCGGGGACACATATGGCACGTCACCGACGTGGGTGCCATGCCGTTCGGCGCGGAGTTCGGGCATACGACCTCCGCGCCCGGCTTCGGCGGCTGGGTGGCGCACTGGGCCGCCGGGAAGGAGTGGTTCGACGCCGAGTCAGCCGAGTGGTGAGGCGACGAGGTCGCGGACGGCGTCCGGTGAGGTCAGCTCCGTACGACGGACGATGAGTTCACGGCCCAGCAGCAGCGCCCGGCGTGACGCCGGGACCGGGTCGGCCAGGGTCGACAGGTCCGTGAGATGGGCGAAGCCGATGATGCGGCGGACCAGTTCCGTGCCGGCGAAGCCGAGGGACTCCGTCCAGACGCGCGCGAGGAAACGGTCCAGGTAGGCGTCGTCGAAGAAGGTGGCGACGCGGGTGGGCCACAGGCGTCGGAACTCGGTCTCGAAGGCCTCCCAGGAGAGCCGGAGTTGGTCGCCGTGGTCCGTCAGGGCCCCCAGGGCGCGGGCCCGTTCCTCGGAGACCAGCGCGTTGCCTCGGCGAACCGTCGGGAAACACGGTGGAATGCGGCTCTCACTCCTCCGCAGGCCTGACTTCCCGGGCACTGGGCAAGTGTTCGGCAGCTGCCACCTGAGCACCTGGCCGTCCCCCGAAGCGATTCTCCGCTCCAGCGTGCCGCCCGCGATGTGGGAGCGGGGCACCAGCTGGGCATCGTAAGGGCGAGGGGTCGAGGGGGGCGCCGCGTGAGCGAGCACGTCGATCTGCTGGTCCACGGCGGTGACGTCCTGACGGTCGACGGTGCCGGGACTCGGCTGCGGGACGGGGCGGTCGCCGTCCGGGACGGCGAGATCCTGGCGGTCGGCCCCGCCGAAGAACTCCGTAGGTCCTGCGCGCCGGCCGAAAGTCTCGACGCCCAGGGGTGTCTGGTGCTCCCCGGGCTCGTCAACGCCCATACCCACCTGGCGATGACCCTCCTGCGGGGCCGCGCGGACGACGTCACCCTCCAGGGGTTCCTGGAGCGGGTGCAGCGGTGGGAGGTGCGGTTGCTGTCGCCGGAGAACGTGGCGGCGGCGGTGCGCGTGGCGATCGCCGAGAGCCTGCGGGCCGGGGTGACGTCCGCACTGGACATGTACTGGTTCCACGAGGCGGCCGAGCGGGTCGCGCGCGAGACGGGCTGGCGGCTGCACACCGGCCCGACCTTCATGGACGTCCCCGACCCCGCCGACGGCCGGGCGTACGAGGAACGGCTGGAGTGGGCACGGCGGGACCTCGCCGACCGCGCCCACCGGCCGGGGACGCGCCCGGTCCTCTCCGCGCACTCGACCTACACACTCACCCCGGAGCAACTGCTCGGCACAGCCGCCCTGGCCCGGGAGTTCGGGGCACTGCTGCACCTCCACGCGGCGGAGAACGCCACCGAGGTCGCCACGGTGCGGGCGCGGTACGGCAAGCGCCCGGTGGAGCTGCTGGACTCGCTCGGACTGCTCGGCCCCGATCTGCTGCTCGCCCACGCGGTCGACCTCACCGGCCCGGAGATCGCGGCGCTGGCCCGTACGGGGACCTCGGTCGCGCACTGCCCGGTGTCGAACCTGAAGCTGGGCTGCGGAATCGCGCCGGTGCCCCGGATGCTGGGCGCGGGCGTCACCGTCGGGCTGGGCACGGACGGGGCGGCCAGCTCCAACACGCTGGACGTCCTGGGCGCGGTAAGGCAGGCGGCGCTGGTGCACAAGGCGGCCGGTGACCCCACGGCCGTGGGCGCGGAGCAGGCGGTGCGCATGGCGACGATCGAGGGGGCCCGCGCGCTGGGGCTCGGCGATCAACTCGGTTCCCTGGAGCCGGGCAAGCGGGCCGATCTGATCGTGCTCGACCTGGGCGGCCCGCATCTGCGGCCCCTCCATGATCCGTGGTCCACCCTCGCCTACGCGGCATACTCGGCGGACGTGCGGGACACCGTCGTCGAGGGGAGGGTGCTGATGCGCGAGCGGGTCCTCACCACCCTCGACGAGGCGGCGGCCCTGGCCGACCTGGAGACTTTGGCCGGATGGGCACGGCGGAGCCTTCATAATGGCCTGATACATCGGATGTCTGAACGTCCGGAACAACCGAAAATGACCGGAACATCCGGGAAGTCCAGAACAACCGGTTCATCCTGAACAGCCAGACCATCCTGAACAGCCGAAGCACCAGAAGCGACAGGGAGGGGCCGCCATGGCAGTCACCGACGAGGCGATCGAGAAGATCAAGGGCATGATCGTCTCCGGCGCGCTGCGCCCCGGCGACCGGCTCCCGAAGGAGAGCGAGCTCGCCGCCGACCTCGGGCTGTCCCGCAACTCCCTGCGCGAGGCCGTCCGCGCCCTGTCGTTGATCCGCATCCTGGACGTACGGCAGGGTGACGGCACCTATGTGACCAGCCTCGATCCCCAACTCCTGCTGGAGGCGATGAGTTTCGTCGTCGACTTCCACCGCGACGACACGGTCCTGGAGTTCCTCGCCGTGCGCCGCATACTGGAGCCTGCGGCGACGGCGATGGCCGCCCTGAGGATCAGTGAGCAGCAACTGGACGCGCTGGCGGCCCAGTTGGACCGGCTCGGCACCGACCCCTCGGTGGAGGAGCTGGTCGCCTGCGACCTGGAGTTCCACCGGGGCATCGTGCAGACCTCCGGGAACTCCGTGCTCTGCTCGCTCCTCGACGGCCTGTCGGGCCCCACCACGCGGGCCCGCATCTGGCGCGGACTGACCCAGGAGGACGCGGTCAGCCAAACCCTGCACGAGCACCGCGCCATCCTGGCCGCCCTCCGCGACCGCGACGCCGACGCCGCGCGCTCCTGGGCGACGGTGCACATCGCGAGCGTGGAGCAGTGGCTGCGATCGACGCTGTGAGAAGTTGATCACCTGAGGCTCCGGCGGCCGGCGCGTGTCTGAGCCGTGCGAACGGGGCAGTGATCCGTTCACTCCCCCGTGCAAGGGGGCTGCGGAGGCCCCCTCGGCACGCCGTAAGGTTGGGGCGTACGCGAGGGCACGTCGGAAGGAGGCGCTGGGTGATCGAGCTGGAGGGGGTTCCCGAGCTGATCGACCCAGTGATGGTGGCCGCGTTCGAAGGCTGGAACGACGCCGGCGACGCCGCCTCCACCGCGGTCGCGCATCTGGACCGGGAATGGAAGGGCGAGGTGTTCGCGGCGCTGGACGCCGAGGACTACTACGACTTCCAGGTGAACCGTCCCACGGTGTGGCTGGACGGCGGCGTACGGAAGATCACCTGGCCGACGACAAGGTTGTCGGTGGTCAGGGTGGGCGGCGACAAGCCCCGCGATCTCGTACTCGTCAGGGGTATCGAGCCGTCGATGCGCTGGCGCTCGTTCTGCAACGAGCTGCTGGGCTTCGCCCATGAGCTGGGCGTGGAGTTGGTGGTCGTCCTGGGCGCGCTGCTCGGCGACACCCCGCACACGCGTCCGGTCCCGGTCAGCGGTGTCACGTCCGACCCGGACCTGGCGCAGCGGATGGATCTGGAGGAGACCAAGTACGAGGGCCCCACAGGCATCGTCGGCATCCTCCAGGAGGCGTGCACGCACGCCGGTGTCCCCGCGGTCTCGCTCTGGGCGGCGGTGCCGCACTACGTGTCGCAGCCGCCGAACCCGAAGGCGACGCTGGCCCTCCTGAACCGCCTGGAGGACCTCATCGACGTACGCATCCCGCTGGGCGAACTGCCGGAGGACGCGCGCGCCTGGCAGGTGGGTGTGGACCAGCTGGCGGCGGAGGACAGCGAGGTCGCCGAGTACGTGCAGACGCTGGAGGAGGCCCGCGACACGGCGGAGCTGCCGGAGGCGTCGGGCGAGGCGATCGCCCGCGAGTTCGAGCGGTACTTGCGGCGGCGGGACGGGGGGCCCGGCTCCGCCGGTCCGGCCGGGGGGCATGCCACGGCCGACGGGGGTGACACGGGCCCCGGCGCGTGGAATCCGAAGGACAACCCCGGTGGGCGTACGCGGCCGCCGAAGCCGTCGCGGCCGGAGGCCGCGGGCGAGGACGAGGGCGAGGATTCGTCGGAGGAGTAGTGGGCCGGGGATGCCGTTGCGGTGACGCTGCGCGGGATCCGCGGGTTGGTCGTGGCTGGTCGCGCCCACGCGGCGGAGCCGCACATCGAGTGGAGCCCCGCGCCCCTTCGGGGCGCGGGGAAGTGGGCCGGGAGTTACCGGGTGCTCAGCATTTGATCGCCACCACCGCGTAGGTCGTCTCCGGCGTCGGGGTCGTGGTGAAGCGGGCGTTGGGCAGGTACAGGCGGTTCCTGTGAGCCGCGACCGTGGTCGGGATGTCGAAGTCCGCGTCGCTGAGGCGGCCCTCGAAGATGCCGCTGCGGCCGTCGACGGAGAGCTGGAACACGTCGATCGCGTTCTGCCGGTTCTGCACGACGTAGAGGCGCCGGCCGAGCAGCAGCAGGCCGTCGCCGTTGGTGAGGGGGGCCGCGTCACCCAGGTCGACGAGGGTCGTGACGCCGGTCCTCGGGTTCACCCGGTGGAGGCCACCGCCCCCGGACTGGACGACGAGAAGGGCCTTGCCGTCCGGGGTGCGGGTGATCCCGTTGGCGTTGACCACCTCGCCGGGCGTCTGGGTCCAGGCGCCGCGCAGGGTGACCGTGACGACCTCGTCCGGGCCCGGCAGCCGGCCGTCGCGGCCGAGCGGCAGCGCGTACAGGGCGGGCTGGAACGAGTCGGTGAACCAGGCGGCGCCCGGGGTGAGGAAGACGTCGTTGGCGAAGGTCGGCGTCTTCGTGGTGAGCGTGTACGAGGCGATGATCTTGCCGGTGCGGACGTCCACCACCCGGGCGCCCTGACCGCGCCCGGCGACGAACAGCCGCCCCCGGTCGTCGAGTTTGAGCCCGACGGAGGGCGTACCGGGTCCCGCAGAGATGATGCGGCCCGCGCCGGTGCGCAGGTCGGCGCGGTAGATCGAGCCGTCGCCGAGAGAGCCGAGGTAGGCGTAGGGGTCGGCGCCGATGGTGATGCCCTCGGGACGGAAGCCGTTCGGCAGGGGGATGACGTCGGGCCACGGGTCCCTGGCGGCCGAACCGGTCGCGGAGGCGGCGGACGTGGCGGAGGCCCCGACGAGCAGCGCGGCGGCGGCGGTGGCCGACGTCGTCAGCAGTCTTCGCCGACTGAGGTGGGGGGTTTTTCTCTTAAAAAAATTAACCCCC
>NZ_JARGEE010000128.1:0-21660 GCF_033794485.1 Streptomyces sp. MB09-02B | reverse complement strand
CCGACGCGTCAACGTCCTGTGGGCCCTCATCCGCGACCGACGGTGCTATCAAGTCACACCACCAGTCACCAGCGCAGCTTGACAACAGCATTAGGAAGCCTCCTCTCCAGAGGGCACCCTCTGGGAGCGACCGGCCTGGCCCAGTGGGCCGAACTCGTCTGGCAGCTGCGCGGCCAGGCCGACACCCGCCAGGTCGAGGACGCACGAATCGCACTCCAGCACAACATCGGCCTCGGCGGGGCCTGCGTGGTCACCCTGTATGAGAGCGTCCCCTGTTAGAGTGCCGCTCTTCACAGGCTGGAATCGGCACGGCCGCCGGCCGCCACTCTCGTCTGATCAACCCGAACACCCACGAGTCGGATACCTCGCCGTTCACGACGCAGTCCTCCCGCAACGTTCCTTCACGCACGAATCCGATCTTCTCCAGGACCCGGGCAGATGCCACGTTGCGCGTATCGGTCTCGGCCTGAACTCGATTCAGGGGCAGTGTGTCGAAGGCCCACTGCAGCAAGGCGTGCGCGGCCTCCGTCGCGTAGCCGTGTCCCCACATCGCTTCGTCGAGGATGTAGCCCAACGACGCGCTGCGGTAGTCCGGGTTCCATCCGGTCAGACCGCACCAGCCGACGAAGGCCCCGTCAGAAGCGCGGTCGATGGCCACCCGGGCCCCGGTGCCTTCGTCCGCCATCTTCCGGCACATGGTGATGAAGCGTTCGGCGCGGGCCGGTTCGATCCACGGCGGGGAGTCCCAGTAGCGCATCATGTGGGTGTTGCTGTGCAGGGCGAAGAGCAGGTCCGCGTCGGCGTCGGTGAAGGGGCGCAGTCGCAGGCGAGCGGCGTGCAGTATGGGGGTGGGCAATGTCATGCGCACCATCCTGTGTCCTCATGGAGCGGGCAGAACACCGAATATCCGATCCCGGTCCGATCCTCACGACTTCGTCGTTGCTGGTCTGCGGCTGCTTCTGGGCGTCGGCCCAGGTCGCCAGCAGAGTGAGACCGTCAGCGCTGGGCGTACCGGGATCCGCGGTGTAGGTGGTGATGGAGACTCGCCCTCCCCGGATCCGCGCACAGCCGCCTCAACACGGCCTTCGTCGTCAGCAACTTCCTTGGCGGAGCCCTCGGTTCGGCGATCGCCGGTCCGCTCTGGTCGGCAGGCGGCTGGGCCGCGATCATGGCCGCCTCCCTGGTCATCACGCTCGCCGGGGCGGCCGTGTGGGCTCTGGGACGCCGCCGGCTCGCAGACACCAGCCCGCAGCCGGACAGTCCCGTCAAGGATCCCGTCGAGTCGGCAACCGCGCACGGGTGACGTCCAACCGACCCAGAACGTGCGAAGAGTCTCGCGGGGGCTGCTCGGGAGGTCGGCGAGCGGGCTGAGGGTCAACCCGCACGTTGACGGGAGGAGGAAGGAACCTGGTTGATCGACGCGACAGGCGCGCCGGGGGCGTCCCTGGGAGGCGGAGTGGTGGAACTCGCCATCGCCGGCGCCGGGCGTCAGTCCCGTGCTCCCAGCGGCCACGTCGCCTCCTGCCGAGTCCGGCCGAGCCGCGCCCGTGGTGCGCCGTGGGCGCATCCGGCCGGATCTGCCACATCAAGATCCACGTCGAAATCCACGTCGGAAACCACGTCGGAAACCGTGTCGGAATCGGTAAGCCTGCTGCCGTCCACAGTAATTCCGGATCGGCCAGGGGGACGCGGGATCCGGTGGCTCCGGCTACGTCGTGGGCAAGGGGCTGACGACGAAGTTGCTGAAGCCGCCGTTGCGCCGGGCGGTACCGCTGATGGCCTCGTTGACCCGTTCCAGCGGGAAGACCTGGTGTTCGAGCGGGCTGAGGTCGAGCAGCCCGGCGGCGACCATGTCGGCCATGGCCTGGCCCTCCCCGGCGGTGAACCACGCCGAGCCGATCAGCCTCAGTTGCTGGTCCATCATGCGGTGGACGTCGATCGGGACGTCACCGGCGATGGCGCCGATGTTGACGGCGACAGCTCCGCGCGCCATGGCACGCATGCCGGCGAGGAACGTTTCGTGGGGTGCGCCCGGGCCGAGCGCGTCGATGTAGATGTCGGCGCCGTGTCCGTCCGTCTCCTCGCGGACCCATTCGTCCAGCGGACCGTCGTCGAGGGAGTGCAGACGGAAGCGTCCTGGGGCCAGCTTGTCGACCTGATCCAGCAGGGCGCGGTCGCGCCCGGTGCCGTAGAGACGGGTGACTCCCATGGCGGGCGCCAGCAGGGCGGCGGCGATCCCGAGAGTGCCGCTGATGCCGTTGACCAGGACGTTCTTGCCGGGGCCCGCGCCCGCCTTGCGCAGAGCCGAGTACATGGTGCCCAGGTATCCGAAGCGGGCCGCGGCGTGGAAGGACAGCTGTTCCGGGAGCTTCACCAGGGCGTACGCCGGCGCCACCATGAATTCGGCGAGTCCACCCTGGTAGCGGTCGAGGAGGCCGACGGCGGAGCGGGAGAAGCCGAAGTAGCCGGCGAACGCGTAGCTGGCGCAGTTGATGGAGTCGTCGTTGCGGCACGAGCGGCAGGAGCCGCAGTGCCGGCCGGGGTTGACGTAGACCCGGTCTCCCACCTCGAAGCCCTCGACGCCCTCGCCGACGGCCTCGACGACGCCTGCCGGGTCCAGGCCGAAGATCGCCGGGAGGGTCGGCAGGGGGCTGTGCGGGAACCAGGTGGTCCACATGGTCAGGATGTTGGCGAGGTTCGGGACGATGTTGACGGCGTGCACGGCGACCCGCACGTCACCGGGGCCGGGGTCCGGGACGGGAACCCGCTCGATCCGCATCGGCTCGCCGACGTCGTGCATCCGTGCTGCGCGCATGGTGGCGGTCATCGTCTCTCCTCGGGCTGGGGTCTGCGAGTGTCGGGAAGGGTGGCCGGAGCGGGGTGCTCGGCCAGTTGGATCAGGGCCCGGCGCTGGAGCTTGCCGGTGGCTCCGCGGGGCAGGGCCGGTACGACGCACAGGCGGCGGGGCCACTTGTGCCGGGCCAGCCGCCCGTCGAGGTGGCGGCGGACGTCCTCCAGGGTCGGGCCTGGCGGGGCCGTGACCAGATAGGCCGTGACGAGCTCGCCGTAGACGGGGTCGGGGGTGCCGCCGACGGCCGCCTCACGGACACCGGGCAGATCGGCGAGGGCGTTCTCGACCTCCGCGGGGTCGACGTTCTCTCCCCCGGTGATGATCAGCTCCTTGGCGCGGCCGACGACCTCCAGTCGCCCCTTCTCGTCGTGGCGGCCGCGGTCTCCGGTGTGGAACCAGCCGTCGGCGTCGGTGACGGGCCGCGGTCCCGACCGGGTCCAGTACGAGGCGGCGACGGACGGACCGCGCACCCAGATCTCCCCGACGGTGCCGACCGGCGCGGGCTCGCCGTCGTGGTCGACGATGATCAGCTCGACGTGGGGCACCGGCGGTCCGGCGGAGGCCGGCCGGTCGGCGACCTCGTCGAGGGTCGCGTAGGTGATGCCGGCGCTGGTCTCGGTCAGGCCGTAGGAGTTGACCACGGTGACACCGCGCTCCAGCATCCGCGTGGTCGTCGCCGGCATCGCCGGTGAGCCGCCCGCCAGGACCAGGCGTAGGGAGTCCAGGTCTGCGGTGTCGAAGCGGGGGTGCCGGGTGAGCAGGGACAGCATCGCGGGGACGGCGAAGGCCGCGGTCACCCGGTGGTCGCGGACCAGGCCGACGAACAGGTCGGGGTCGAACCTGGGCGCGAGGACCACGGTTCCGCCGGCGGACCAGGTGTACTGCGGCAGGCCCCCGAGGACTGCCACGTGTGCCAGGGGCGTGGCCACCAGCACGACGTCGTCCTCGGTCACGGGCAGTCGGGCCGTCCCGTCGGCCATGCTCCAGTAGAGGTTGTCGTGGGTGAGCGCGGCACCCTTGGGACGCCCGGACGTGCCGGAGGTGAAGGCGATGATCGCCACGTCCGCCCCGGCCGGAGGGACGGAGGTGACGGCTGTCGGATCCCGGCCGTCGGCGGGGGCGACTTCTTCCCAGGTCAGCCGGAGACTGCCGCTGTCGTCGGGCGGCAGGCCGTCGACGAAGGGCCGGTCGGCGACGATGGCACGTGGCACGATCTCGTCGCACACCACGGCCAGTTCGGCGCCGGTCAGCTGCGGGTGGACGGGAACGAGGACGGCTCCCATCCGCGTCACGGCGAACATCGTGATCAGCGCTTCCGGCCGGGCCCCGCCGCGCATCACCACGCAGTCGCCCTTGCCGACCCCGAGGTCGGCGAGGTGGCCAAGGGTGCGCCGGACCACGAGGTCCAGTTGGGCGTAGGTCCAGGCCCGGTCTTCGAAGACGAGGGCGGTCCGGTCGGGGATCTCGGCCGCGTTCGCGACGAGCCGGGCTCCGAACCAGGTGTTCTCGGGCAACGTGGTTCCCTCCACGGTCAGGGCCGCTGCCAGCGGACGGGAAGGGTGAGCAGCCCGCGGAAGACCCAGCCGCCGACGTCGACGGGCCGGTCCGGGTCGAGAGCGAGGCCGGGCAGCCGCCGGAAGAGGGTGGGCCACGCGATCTCGCCGACCTCGTGGCGGGCCACCCAGGTACCCATGCAGTAGTGGGGTCCGCCGCCGAAGGCGAGGTGGTTGCGCTGGGCGCGATGGATGTCGAAGCGGTCGGGCTCGGGGAAGACGTCCTCGTCCCGGTTGGCGGCACCGATCACCAGGGCGACGCGGGAGCCGGCCGGGATGCGGGTTCCGCTCAGTTCGAGGTCGGCGGTCGTCTGGCGGGGATACATCCCGATGGGAGACATCCAACGGACGGTCTCCTCGAAGACGTTGCGCCACAGTCCCGGGTCGGCCTCCACGTCGGCGCGCTGGGCGGGGTCCGAGAGCAGGGCCCACAGCCCGGCGGTGAGCACGTCCCGGGGCTCGTTGATGCCGCCGCCGATGATCACTTTGACGTTGTTCCTGATCTCCTGCGGCGTCAGGGGGTCGTCCGCGTGGAGCATCGACGAGATCACGGAGCCGTCGGGTTCGTCGCGTACCCGGCTCATGGCCTCCTCGACCGCTTCGTCGACCGCGCCGGACGCGGCCGTCGCGCGGGCCCACACGTCCGGGTCGTCCGCGTAGTTGCTGTTGCCGTCCATCATGTGCTGCGACCAGCGGATCATGTCCTCGGCCCGCACCTGGGGCAGTCCGAGGAGATGAGCCAGGTTGGTGGCGGCGAAGGGGCCGGCGAAGTCGGCGAACAGATCCGCCTCGCCGCGCTCGGCGAAGCTGTCGACCAGTTCGTCGGCGGTGCGCTGGAAGACGGGGCTCCAGTCGGTCCGTATCCTGCGGGGCCTGGCGGGCGGCTCGGCGGCGGCGCGGATCCTGCGGTGCTCGGGGTCGTCCTCGCGGAGCATGTTGGCGCCGATGACCCGCAGGATCAGCGAGTCCTTCTCCCGCGAACTGAACAGGTCCGGATGCTGCTCCGCGAAGACGACGTCCTCGTGCCGGGTGATCAGGTACCGGCCGACGGCGGGTACGAAGGTCACCGGGGCGTCCCGGCGGAGCTTGCGGTAGATGGGGTAGGGGTCGTCCCAGAGGTCCGACAAGCGGATGTCCTGGGCGAAGTCCTGCGGGTGTGTCGTCACTACGCTCGCCTCCCGTGGTGTCGTCGGTGACCCCGGGCGGGCCGCCCCTCGACGCGGCCCGCCCGGGCGTTTCATCGATAGGCCGCGATGCCCGTGACGGACTCTCCGACGACCAGGGTGTGGATCTCCTCGGTGCCCTCGTAGGTGAGCACCGTCTCCAGGTTGTTGGCGTGCCGCAGCACCGGGTATTCGGTGGTGATGCCGTTGGCGCCGAGCACGGTGCGGGCGGAGCGGGCGATGTCGAGCGCCGCTCGTACGTTGGCCAGCTTGCCGATGCTGACCTGCTCCGGGCGGAGCGTGCCGGCGTCCTTCAGGCGGCTCAGGCGGAGCGCCAGCAGTTGGGAGCGTACGAGCTCGACCTGCATCCGGGCCAGCTTCTCCTGGGTGAGCTGGAAGCCGCCGATGGGCCGGCCGAACTGCTCGCGGGTGGTCGAGTACTCCAGAGCGGACCGGTAGCAGGTCCGGGCGGCGCCGACGACTCCGCACAGGATGCCGAAGCGGGCCTCCGACAGGCAGGACAGCGGTCCACGCAGTCCTCTGACGGCAGGCAGCACGGCGGAGGAGGGCAGTCGTACGTCCTCCAGGTGGAGCTCGGCGGTCACCGACGCGCGCAGGGACAGCTTGCGGTGGATCTCACTGGTGGTGAAGCCGGGGGTGCCCTTGGGGACGAGGAAACCGCGGACGCCGTCCTCGGTTCGGGCCCATACGACGGCGATGTCGGCGACCGAGCCGTTGGTGATCCACATCTTGGTGCCGTTGAGGACCCAGTCGTCGCCGTCGCGCTTGGCCTGGGTGCGCATTCCGCCGGGGTCGGAGCCCTGGTCGGGTTCGGTGAGCCCGAAGCAGCCGATCGCCTCGCCGGAGGCCAGCTTCGGCAGCCACTCCTGCTTCTGCTCCTCGGAGCCGTAGCGGTGGATGGGGAACATCACCAGGGAGCCCTGGACGGACACGAAACTGCGCAGGCCCGAGTCGGCGGCCTCCAGTTCGCGGCAGGCCACACCGTAGGCGGTGCCGCTCGCGCCCGCACAGCCGTAGCCTTCCAGGTGCATGCCGAGCAGTCCCAACTGACCCAGTTCGGGGGCCAGTTCCCAGGTGGGGAAGGTGCCGGACTCGAACCAGCCGGCCACGTGGTCGCTCACCCTGTCGTGGACGAAGGCGCTCACGGTGTCCCGGATGAGCCGTTCGGTCTCGTCGAGTTCGCTGTCGAGTTCCAGGGCGTCGGCGGGGTCGAGGTGCGGCATCAGGAGTCCCTCCGGGCACCGACCAGGACGAACAGCATGGTGGCGGGGGCGTCGGACCGGTTCCGCCAGGCGTGGCGGGTGCCGTTCTGCACGACCAGGTCACCGGGGGCGAGCGTGACCTCCCGGCCGCCGTCGAGTTCGAGGACGATCTCGCCGCCGATCAGGACCCCGTAGTCGACGGTGTCCGTGGTGTGCATGCCGGGCGCGTCCGGCTCGAAGAGTTCGGCGAGTCCGGGACTGGTCTCCAGCCGCTCCGCGGCGGCCGCCGCCGGGTCGAAGTCCTCGCTCATGTAGACGGTGTCCGGCGGGATGACGAGGTGGATGAGCCGGGTGGCGCCGGGCTCGGGCACGTACGAGGTGACGGCCGGGGTCGGGTCGGTGCCGTCGAACGGCACGGTGGGCTCGGCGGGGGTGGACCACACGAGGGCGTTGCTGAAGCCCGGCGTGTGCTTGAGGTCGTGGGCGCGGGGCGCCGGTCCGTCCGAGACGACGGCTGCCGAGCCGTCGGCTGCCTGGCCGGTGACGATTCTGCGGGGCATGGCGGGTACTCCTCGGGGGTGTGGCAGGTACTCACAGTCCGGCGGCCGCGGCGAAGGCGCGCAGCTCTCGGGGGATGTCGGGGCCGGCCGGCTGGTAGGCGACCGTGGTCGCTCCGGACTGCCGGAGCTGTCCGAGCCGGTGCCGGATCTGTTCCGGGGTGCCGGTGGCGGTGGCCGCCTCGATCACCTTGGGCGTGATGAAGGGGCGTTCCTCGGGCGTCACGCCGATCAGGTGCTCGCGGTGTGTCTCGATGAGCCGGCGTTCCTCCGGGACGGTGGCCAGCCAGGCCTGGTATCCGCGGGCCTCCTCGGTGCCGGCCAGCGGCCCGAATTCACCGAGGTGCAGCGCCAGGGCCGCGCCGGGGCCTGCGGCGTCTACGACACGGGGGTTCGTCAGTTCCTCCCCTTCGTCGAGGACGGTGCCGTACGCCGTGACGACGCAGTGGCCCTCGAAGGGAATGGGTTCGGAGCTGTGGCTGGGGTTGGTGATCACGCCGTCGGCGACCCTGGAGGCGGTGGCGAAGCCCTTGGGCCCGTGGGCGGCGGCGAGGATCGGGACGTCGGTGACCGGTGCCAGTCCGGAGAGCCGGGGGAAGGTGAGGGCGATCCGCGCGCCCTCCCAGTCGATCTCCTCGCCGGCCATCACGGCGCGCAACGCGCGGATGTACTGCTCGACCTCGGCCCAGCGGGCGCCCCTGCGTCCTAGCAGCGCGGCGCTGGTGAAGCCGGCACCCACGACGACGTCCACCCGGCCGGGCGCCAGCGCCGCCAGCGTCACCGCCGCGGCCGCGTTGTCGACGAGGTGGCGCAGCTTGGGAGTGACCACGGCGACGCCGAGCCGGATGGCGGACGTGCGGTCCGCCGCACGGCCCAAGGTCATCCAGGCGTCCGCGAAGAGCGAGGGTGAGTCGTACACGTAGGCGTAGCCGTAGCCGAGTCGCTCGGCTTCCGCCACGTGTTCGGGAGTGTGGGTGGTGGGCGCGAAAAGGCAGCCGATGTCCATGGTTCCTCGCAGCGAGGGCGGGGCGTCATTGCCCGGAGCGGAACATGTTGGAGAGAAGGTAAGTGTCAGACTTCTGACCGTCAAGGGTCATACAAACTTGGGGCCGGCCGGTCTCGAGGTGAAATTTCCGGACGGTGAGGCCTTGCCGGCCGCCCGCCCGCCGGCGCGCACGCGCTCTAGGCGGGGTGCTCCTGGTTGACCATCTTGCCCAGCAACGCGACGAGCTGGGAGATCTCCTCGTCCTCCAGCACCGCCATCCAGGCGTGTTCGCGGCCGGTCTGACCGTCGATCGCCTTGTGGAGCATCGTCAAGCCCTCAGGCGTCAGCGAGACGCGGACGACACGGCGGTCGTCGCGTTCCCGGCGCCGCTCGACCAGCCCGCGCTCCTCCAGGGTGTTCAGAGCGCTGGAGACGCTGGCCCGGGTGGTGCCGGAGATCCGGGCGATCTCACGCTGTTCGAGGCCGCCGAAGACCCACAGCGTGTTCATGATCCGGAAGCCGGCCCACGTCATGCCGAGCGGGCGATGCACGGAGGACTCGAAGTCCTGAACGAGTCGCGCGACCAGCCTGGTGAGGTGGGTGACCAGCGCGACACCCTCCAACTGGCGGTCCGTGTGCCCCAGTTCGCGGTGCCGGCTCCGTACCCGCTCCGCGAACTCGCGGGAGCGCGGGTGGTCGGCGTCGGCATCGTCTACGCGTGCTTCCGACACGGGCGGGCTCCCTTCAGTCGTCCGTCGGTCCAGTGGTCGTCGGTCCTGCGGTCCTGCGGTCGTCGGTCCTGCGGTCGTCGGTCCTGCGGTCGCCGTTCCTACCGCGTCCCGTCCCACCGGCGGCATCGTAACAGCGCCCGGCGGCTTCATCGGCTGATCGGATTGCGCATCGTGCCGACGCCCGCGACCTGCGTCGTCAGCGTCATCCCGGGCTCCAGATACAGCCGTGGGACGCGCCTGACTCCGCAGCCGGCCGGGGTCCCGGTGAACACCAGGTCGCCGGGCTCAAGGGTCACGTGACGGGAGAGCCAGGAGACCAGTTCCGGGACGCTGAAGATCAGGTCGGACGTGCGGCCCCGCTGCACCTCCAGGTCGTCGACCCAGCCGGCGATCTCGATGTCGTCGGGATCGTCGAACTCGTCGACGGTGGCCATCAGCGGGCCGCACGGACTGAACGTGTCGTACGACTTGGCGAAGGTGAACTGGTTGAGCGGCTTGCGCCACTGCTCACGCCGGTCGGTGACGTCCTGTCCGCCGGTCACGCCCGCGACCCCCGCCCAGACCTGCTCCGGCGGCACGGCCCGCAGGACCTTCCCGATCACCACCACGACCTCGGCCTCGAAGTCGCACTTGTCGATACCCTCCGGCACGATCACCGGCTCGTGCGCACCGGTGAGGGAGCTGGTGAACTTCCCGAACACCGTGGGCTGTTCGGGGACCGGGATGCCCGACTCCTCCGCGTGTCCACGGTAGTTGAGGGCCACGGCCAGGATCTTGCCCGCCCGCGGCGAGACGGGACCGAGCAGCTTCTCGTCGTAGGGGGCCAGATCGGCGTCGGTCGCAGCCTGTTCGAGCTTGCGCAGTTCGTCGTGGCGGGCGAGGTCCCACAGGACGGCGGGGTCGGGGCCCAGCGCCCCGTCACTGGCCTTCTCCACGTCGAGGGCCCGGTCACCGACGATCAGGGTGGCGCGGCCGGCGAGGTTGGCGAGCTTCATGAGGATCTCCGGGGGTCGGAAGGTCAGGGCGCGGCAGGCGCGGGCAGCGGGACTTCGTCCCGCAGGGCGGCGATGTCCGGCTCGGGCCGGATACGGAAGGCGTTGATCGCCATGGCCACGGTCCGGTACTGACCGACCGTGTAGACGAGGTCGATGAGCTGCTCGGTGCCGAACCGGTCGCGCAGCTCCTGCCACAGCGCGTCGTCCAGGTCCGCCCTCGCCACCAGCTGGTCGGTCGCGGCCAGCAGGATCCGGTCGGTGCCGGTGAAGCCGGCCGCCGCCAGGTCGCCCAGGGCGTGGATCTCACCGTCGGTGACTCCGGCCCGCCGGGCTATGCGGACGTGCTGCAGCCACTCGTACTCGGCTTGGGCCAGCCAGGCGATCCGCAGGATCACCAGTTCGCGGGAGCGGACGGGCAGGGTGTTCTTGCCCAGGACGTGATTGCCGAAGACCAGGAAGCGCCGCAGCGCGTCCGGGTGCGCGGCCAGGGTGGCCCAGATCGCGTAGATCTCGCCGTCACCGTTGCGGTACGGCTCCAGGGCCGCGAGGGCCTTCTCGGGGATGTCCTTCTCCTCGACCGGAGAGAGACGCGGCTCGGCTGCGGACATGTGGTCGCCCTTCTGACGGGCTGAGTCGTCGGATGCCCCGACGGTAGATAGACAGAACTCTGACAGTCAAGGCTCATGCAATCTTTCGCCGAAGTTCGTATGAGTCTTGATAGTTAGAAGTCGTACGAGTAGCTTCGGCGGCGGGAGCGCGGTGCAGGTCCCCGCTCCGCGTCCTCGGGCACGGCATGACCGCGGAGGTCTCGATGAGTATTCGCAGCCTGGGCTATCTGGGCATCGGCACACCCGATCCCGACGGCTGGGTCACCTACGCCAACGACGTGATCGGCACCATGCCGGCCGGCCCTCCGGGGTCTGACCAGGAGCGGCTGCTGCGGCTGGACGAGCACCTCTACCGCTTCCGGGTGGAGTCCGCCGAGACCGGCGGCGTCACCTACATCGGCTGGGAGGTGGGGGACGCCGCCGGCCTGGACCGTGTGGTGCGGCGGCTCCGGGATCACGGTGTGGACGTTCACGAGTCGACCCGGGAGGAACGCGCCGAACGGCAGGTGGACCGCATGCTGTGGTTCGACGGACCCTGCAGCGTCCGGACCGAACTGTTCACCGGACGCCGACTGGCCGCGACGCCCTTCGTCTCCCCGCTCGGCGTGACGTTCGTGACCGGCGACCAGGGCATGGGACACGTGGTCCTCAAGTCCCCCCGGGCGATGGAGGCCGTCGACTTCTACCGCGACGTGCTGGGTTTCCGGCTCAGCGACGTCACCCACCTGCCCCTGGGCGGAACCTTCTTCTTCATGGGGTGCAACCCGCGGCACCACAGCATCGCCTTCGTCGAGTCGCACAAGCGCGAGGGCACCCACCACGTGCTGTGCGAGGTGGCGGACATGGACGAGGTCGGCCGGGCGCACGACCGGGCTCGCACCCACAAGATCCCCCTGCTGGCCACGCTGGGCCGGCACTCCAACGACCTGATGTTCTCGTTCTACATGCGCTCCCCCGCCGGCTTCGGAATCGAGGTGGGCGCCGAGGGCCGCCGGGTGGACGAGGCGACCTGGGTGAGCCGCGTCTACACCTCGGACATCTGGGGACACCACGCCGTCGCGGACGGCGACGACGGATACGCCGGAACGATCGGCAGCAGCAGGACGACCGACGAGGAGAGGGCGACCCGATGAGCGCGCTGCGCAGCTATGTACAGGACCGGTGGCACACACCGGACGACGAGGGCGTCCCCGTGCACCACGCGGTCACCGGGGAGGAGATCGCCCGCGCCTCGTCGGCCGGCGTCGACATGGCCGCCGCGCTGCGTCACGCCCGCACGGTCGGCGGCCCCGAGCTGCGCTCCCTGTCCTTCCGGCAGCGCGCCGACCTGCTCACGGAGCTCGGCACGTACCTGCGTGGCCACCGCGAGGAGCTGTACGCCGTCTCCGCCACCACCGGCGCCACCCTCTACGACTCCAAGTACGACATCGACGGCGGTATCCGGGTCGTCCAGGCCTACGCCGAGACCGGGCGCCGCGAGCTCCCGGACGGTGACGAGGGGCTGGTCTTCACCGAGGGCCCCCAGGTGAGCCTGAGCCGGGACGGCACCTTCCTCGGCGGTCACATCTGCACCCCGATCAGAGGTGCCGCCGTGCAGATCAACGCATACAACTTCCCGGTCTGGGCGCCCCTGGAGAAGCTGGCCCCGGCGTTGCTGGCCGGGGTCCCCAGCCTGGTGAAGCCCGCGACACCGACCTGCCAGCTCACCAGCCGCCTGATCGAACTGATCGTGGAGTCCGGCCTGTTGCCGCCGGGCACTCTCCAGTTCGTCTGCGGCGGCGCCGGCGACCTGCTCGACCATGTCACCGAGCAGGACCTCGTGTCCTTCACCGGCTCGGCGGCGACGGCCGAGCGCCTGCGTACCCACCCGGGAGTGGTGCGTCAGGCGGTGCGCTTCAACGCCGAGGCGGACTCCGTGAACTGCTCGGTCCTCGGCCCGGACGCCACACCGGGCACCCCCGAGTTCGTCCTCTACGTCGACCAGTTGGTCACCGAGATGACCGTGAAGGCCGGGCAGAAGTGCACGGCGATCCGCCGCGCCCTCGTCCCCGCAGAACTGCTGGACGCGGTCAGCGAGGCGACCGCGGCCCGGCTCGCGGAGGTGGTCGTGGGCGACCCGGCCGACCCGACGGTGCGTATGGGTGCCCTGGCCGGCGTCGGGCAGCGCGAGGAGGTACGCCGCAGTGTGAAGGCGCTGCTGGATTCCGCGCGGCTCGTCTCCGGCGACCCCGACCGGGTGGACGCCCGGAGCGCGGACGCCGAGCGCGGCGCCTTCCTCTCCCCCCTGCTACTGCGCTGCGACGATCCCGGCGCCACCGCCCCGCACGAGGTCGAGGCGTTCGGCCCGGTCAGCACCCTCGTCCCGTACACCTCGCGGGAACACGCCGTGTTCCTCGCGGCCCGGGGCCGCGGCAGCCTCGCCGGCTCCGTGGTCACCGGAGACCGGGCCTTCGCCCGCGAATTCGTCCTCGGGCTCGCCCCGTGGCACGGCCGGATCCTCGTCCTCGACACCGAGTCGGCCCAGGCCTCCACGGGACACGGCTCACCGCTGCCCGCCCTGATCCACGGCGGTCCCGGCCGCGCCGGCGGCGGCGAGGAGATGGGGGGCCTGCGGGGAGTGCTGCACCACATGCAGCGCACCGCCGTCCAAGGCGGTCCCGGCGCGCTGAGCGCCATCCTCGGCCGCGCGGCCGACTGACGCTGTCCTACACCGACGGAGACTCTCACCATGACCTTCGCCCTGGCCACCCTGCGCGTCGACGGGGCTCCCACCCCCGTCCTGTCCCTGGACGACCGCTCCTGGGCCCTGGCCGACATCGCCCCCGACGCGCTGCGGCCGGAGCCCTCGCGCGGCCTGATGAACGTCTTCGACCACTGGGAGCGCACCGAGCCGCTCCTGGTCGCCGCGGCCGAACGCCTGGCCGCCGGCACCGACACCACCCCGCCCCTGCCCCCGTCGGCCACGCTGGAGGAGGTGCTCACTCCGCTGCAGTACCCGCGCAAGGTCGTGATGACCGGCGCCAACTACTACGAGCACATGGAGAAGGACGGCGGTCACACCGACTGGGAGAAGGACAAGAAGATCCCCCTCCTCTTCCTCAAACCGCCCACGACCACCCTGGTCGGATGCGGCAGGACGGTGCGTTACCCGGAGCAGACGGAGAAGTTCGACTACGAACTCGAACTCGCCGTCGTCATCGGCAGACGAGCACGCAAGCTCACCCCGGACAACGCCATGGAGCACGTGGCCGGGTACACGATCGCCCTGGACCTGTCCGCGCGCGACTGGCAGCGCCACCCCAGGCACCTGGTGAAGTTCGACCTCTTCGGCGGCAAGGCCTTCGACGACAGCTGCCCGCTCGGCCCCGCCATCGTGCCCGCGCGCTACGTCGACGAGGACGACCTGCGCCTGCGCTTCCACCTCAACGGCGAGCTGAGGCAGGACGCCAACACCAAGGACATGATCTGGTCCATACCCGAACAACTGGTCAGGATCACCGAGCACGTGACGCTGGAACCCGGCGACGTGGTCTGCACCGGCACCCCTGCCGGCGTCGGGCTGGGCAGCAATCGGTGGATGAAGCCCGGCGACCTCCTCGAGGGCGAGATCACCGGACTCGGCCGCCTCACCGTCGAGATCGTCGAGGACCGTGTCTGACGCACGACCGTCGGCGACGCCGGGCAGGTCCGAGGGGTGCGCGGGAGACACCAGCCGGTAGGTGCACGCGGCATCCGGGTCGTACGAGGTGTCGAAGACGTCGGTCGTCCACGGCCTCGGCAGCGGCTCGACGCCGCCCATGGCGCGCTTGTCCAGCCGTGCTCGGCACCCTGCGCGGCGTGCCCCGCAGGGGCTCGTCGATCGTCAGGTCCCTCGCGTCGGCGTGCCGCCACCGGGCGGTTCCGGCAGGGACAGCGTCTCGCACGCGTACTCCGCGAGGGCACGAGCCCGGTGGGTGAGTGTGACGTTCGCGGCGTGTGCCACCACGACCCTGACCTCCTCCAACGGGTCCTTGATCGCGACGGCTGCCAGGGGCAGCCCCTCGAAGCTGGTGTCGGTGGGCCAGCGCTGCACGAGCATGGAGTAGCCGAAGCCACGTGCCACGAGACTGCGTACCGCCTCGATACTGGACGTCCGGTAGCGGATGTTCGGTTTGACGCCGACGCTGTGCGTCCAGCGCTCGGCGTTGCTCTCCATCGGAGGGGACCCGTAGACGATCAGAGGCTCGTCGGCCAGCTCGGTCAGCGACAGGGCGTCGGACCCGGCCAGCGGATGACCGGCGGGGAGGATCACGTAGGGGCGGTTGGATCGCACCGTCGTGCAGGCCAGCCCCGCCTCCGCACCCGTGTCGTACAGGAATGCCAGATCGCAGGCACCCTCCAGCAGCGCCTGCCGGACCTCGTCCTGCGATCCGTCCACGAACTGGAGATCGACCGCGGGGTGCAGCCTGGTGAACCCGTCGACGAGTGGTGGGATCAGGAACGGGGAGAGGGTGGCATAGCAGCCGATCGTCAACCGTCCGGCGACCTGGCCCTCCTCCGCCTGCGCACTGGCCCTGAGCTCCTCGGCCTGGGACAGCACGGCCTGCGCTCCCTCCAGGACGCGGGTCCCGGCCTCCGTGAGGAAGACTCCCCTGGCCCGCCGTCGTACCAGCAACTGCACGCCCAGACGCCGTTCCAGATCGGCGATCGCGGTGGAGATGCCCGCCTGTGAGGCGTGGCACTGCACGGCGGCGGCACTCATGGAGCCCGTGTTCGCCACCGCGACGAAGTACTCCAGCTGCCGGAGCGAGAAATCAGCGGTCACGTTCTTCCTTTCGCCTGGGCGGCCCCGTCATGAGGGGGGTCTGCCAGCACCCCGATCATGAGGCGTTCCCGACGCCGGCTCCACGCCCTGTTCCCTGCAGTCGCAGCCCTGCACAAGACCAAGGAAACACCTCGGGTCGGCTTCCGGGAACACCGGGCCCAAGGCTCCGGTCCGGTCCTGGCGGGCCACGCGCGACCTGGTGGGCGGACCGGCCCCGGCCCACCGGCGGCTGGAGAGGCATTTGGAGATCTTCAGCGCGGCGAGGCGGACCTCTTCGCCGCGTTCGTCGGCCCCCATGGCCGCGCGCTGCCTGGCTTCGGTGCTCGGGTCCGCCCGCCCCGGCTGGACGATGTCACCGCGGTGCCGTCACAGCACCACCACCGAGCGCAGCACGTCACCGTGGTGCATCCGCGCGAAGGCCTGCTCCACCTCGTCCAGGGCGATGGTCTCGGTGACGAACGCGTCCAGGTCCAGGCGCTGTTGCAGGTAGAGGTCGATCAGCATGGGGAAGTCACGGGAAGGCAGACAGTCGCCGTACCAACTGGACTTCAGGGCTCCGCCCCGGCCGAAGACGTCGAGCAGGGGCAGCTCCAGCTTCATCTCCGGTGTGGGCACGCCCACCAGGACGACGGTCCCCGCCAGGTCACGGGCGAGGAAGGCCTGTCGGTACGTCTCCGGGCGGCCGACCGCGTCGATGACGACGTCCGCGCCGAACCCGCCGGTCAGCTCACGCACGGCCTCGACCGGCTCGGACGTACGGGAGTTGACGGTGTGCGTGGCCCCCAGGGACACCGCGCCGGCGAGCTTGCGATCGTCGATGTCCACCGCGATGATCTTCGACGCTCCGGCGACCCTGGCGCCCATGACCGCCGCCCCTCCGACCCCGCCGCAGCCGATCACGGCCACGGTGTCGCCACGGCCGACTTGGGCCGTGTTGAGGGCGGCGCCGAGGCCGGCCATCACCCCGCATCCCAGCAGCCCGGCCGCGGCCGGGGACGCCTGCGGGTCCACCTTGGTGCACTGCCCGGCCGCCACCAGGGTCTTCTCCGCGAACGCGCCGATCCCGAGGGCCGGTGTCAGTTCGGTTCCGTCGGTCAGGGTCATCCGCTGCCGGGCGTTGTGCGTGTCGAAGCAGTACCAGGGGCGTCCCCGCCGACAGGCGCGGCAGCGGCCGCACACCGCACGCCAGTTGAGAATCACGAAGTCGCCGGGCGCCACTTCGGTGACCCCGTCTCCGACGGACTCCACGACCCCGGCGGCCTCGTGGCCGAGCAGGAACGGGAAGTCGTCGTTGATACCGCCCTCGCGGTAGTGCAGGTCGGTGTGGCACACCCCGCACGCCTGCACCCGCACCACGGCCTCACCCGGCCCCGGATCCGGTACGACGATCGTCTCGAGCCGTACGGCGTCGCCTCTGCCTCCGGCGATCACGCCCTTGACCTGCTGGGACATGCGGTCGGCCTTTCTTTCGAGGATGCTGTGCCGAGCTTCGAAGACTCCTGTGCAGTCCGGGGTTCCTCGCTCAGGCGGGATAGGTATGGAAACCCCGGCCCGTCTTCCGGCCGAGGTGTCCGGCGGCGACCATGCGGCGCAGCAGCGGCGGTGGCGCGTAGAGCGGTTCGGCATGTTCGTCGTACAGGGACTCGGCGATCGCCTGGGCTGTGTCGAGGCCGATCAGGTCGAGCAGCCGCAGCGGGCCCATGGGGTGCGCACAGCCGAGTTCCATGCCCCGGTCGACGTCCTCCGCCGTGGCCGTACCGGCCTGCACCATCCGCACCGCGGCCAACAGGTAGGGGACCAGCAGTGCGTTGACGACGAAACCGGCCTGGTCCGGCGCCTGAATGGCGGTCTTGCCCAACTGCTCGACGGCGAAGCGGCGGGTGCGTTCGACGGTGTCGGTGCTGGTGGTGAGGGCGGGGATGATCTCCACCAGTGCCTGTGCCGGCACGGGGTTGAAGAAGTGCAGTCCGATCACCCGGTCCGGACGGTCGGTGACGGTCGCGAGGTCCGTCAGCGGGATGGAGGAGGTGTTGCTGGCGAGGACCGCCTCGGCGGGGAGAACCTTGTCGACGTCCCGGAAGAGCTGCCGCTTCAGGCCGGGGTCCTCCGCCGTGGCCTCGATGACGAAGTCGCGGTCGGCCAGCTCACCGAGGTCGGTGGTGTAGGTCAACCGGCCCAGGGCCTGCTCCCGTTCGGCAGCGGCAAGTCCGCCGCGGCGCACGGCGCGATCGAGGGAGGCCAGTACCCGCCCGCGCCCGGCCGTGACGGCCGCAGCGCTGACCTCCACCACCAGGACGTCGCGGCCCCGGCGTGCGGCCGTCTCGGCGATGCCCGAGCCCATGAGGCCGCAGCCCAGGACACCGACGCGGGAGACGGCGCTCATGCGACGGCCTTGCGTGCCGCCCGGTCGCGCAGGCTGAACCCGGGTTCGGCGACCTCGTCGGGCGTGAGATCGGGCCCGTCGGTCAGCAGCCGCCGTGCCGCCATGTGGTCCGCGGGCCGGTTGACGGACTCGACCGCCACGAGGGTCGAGCCGCGGAAGCAGAACACCGAGAACTTGCCGTCCTGGCGCTCTCCGCACACGACCGTGCGGTCATGGCCGGTGGACAGACCGGCGATCTGGAGTCTGAGGTCGCCCTGGTAGCTCCAGAACCACGGCAGTACGTCATAGGGGCGCGGCGCGCCGGTGAGCCGCGCTGCCAGGCAGCGGGCCTGGTCGGAGGCGTTCTGCACGGACTCCAGTCGGATACGGCCGTTGCCGTGCGGTGCGGGGAAGGAGGCGCAGTCGCCGATCGCCGAGATGTGCGGGTCCGCTGTCGCGAGGTACTCGTCGACGACGATGCCGTTGTCCGTGGCCAGTCCCGCCGTGCTCGCCAGTTCGGTGCGGGGCAGGACGCCGATGCCGGTGACCACCAGGTCGGCCGGGACGGTGACGCCGTCCGTGGTGCGGACACCGGTCACCCGGCCGTCCTCGCCCACCACTTCGGCCGGGCCGCAGCCCATGAGGAGCCGGGTGCCCCGGATCCCGTGCCTGTCCTCGAAGTAGGCGGCGGTCGGCGCGGACACGGCACGGCCCATGACCTGGTCCGCGATGTCGAGCACGACGGGGCGCAGACCGGCGGCCTGGCACGCGGCCGCGAACTCCAGGCCGATGAATCCGGCCCCGATCACCACGACCCCGCGCGCGGAGGCGAGCCGCTCGCGCAGCTCCTGGGCGTCGGCTCGCGTGCGGAGGTTCAGCACTCCGTCCAGATCGTTGCCCGGGATCGGTAGCGGCCGGGGGCGGGTTCCGGTGGCCAGGACCAGATGCTCGTACGGCAGCGCAGAGCCGTCGTCGAGCGTGACCGTACGCCGGCCCCTGTCGACCGCCAGGGCACGCCGGCCGGCGAGCAGGTCGATGTCACGATCCTCGTAGAAGCGCTCCCCGCGCAGCACGACGTCCTCGCGGGACACCTTCCCGGCGAGGTACTCCTTGGACAACGGGGGCCGCTGGTAAGGGAGTTCCGGCTCCTCCCCCACCAGGGTAAGTGGTCCGGCGAAGCCCGCTTCGCGCAGGGCTTCGGCCGCCTGCACCCCTGCCTGGCCCGCCCCCACCACGACGACACCTCTCCCGGCGTTCACGTCTGGCACCCGGGGACGTGGACGACCAGTTCGTCCATCGCGTCGGTGAGACCCAGTTGGCAGCTCAGCCGGCTGTTGTCCCGCCGCGGCTCCGCCGTGCAGTCCAGCAGTTCGTCCTCCTCGTCGGCCACGGCCGGGAAGCGGTCGTCGGCGCCGTCTCCCGTGTAGACGTGGCAGGTCGCGCACATCAGGTTGCCGCCGCACTCCGCGACGATGCCGGGGACACCGGCCGCGACGGCGCCCCGCATGACGCTGGTTCCGGCTGGGACGTCGAGTACGGTCCGGGCGCCGTCCACCTGGACGAAGGTCACTTTGGGCATGGGTGGGGTACTCCTCTCGGTGCTGTGGAGCGGAGTGGTCAGCCACCCGCGCAGGGGCCATGGCTCAGGCGCTGACGTGCTGGGTGGGAACGGCTGTCGAGAGCCGTCTGCCGGGCGTGGACGTGTTCGGATCCGGGGTTTCCACGGTGCGCTGACGCAGGCCCAGCATGACATCGCGGTTACCTGCGGAAAAAGCGGGAGTTTCTGATGTAGTTCATCAGGCTCTTGAATGTGTCGGCGGCGGGTGATGCCGTTTCCGCGGTTCCGACCCCGTTGGTCATGTGCTCTTCGAGAGCTGTCCCTCGGCGGGCGTCCGCGGCTCGTGCGGGTGGCTCGGGAGCAGTGCCCGGAAGGTGGCGCCGCGCCCGGGTGACGAGTGCACCTCCACGCGTCCGGCGTGTGCCGTGACGAGGGAACGGACGATGGCGAGCCCCAGACCGGAACCGCCGGTCGAGCGGGTACGGGAGGTGTCGGCACGGTAGAACCGCTCGAAGATGCGGACCGACTGTTCCTCGGTCAGGCCCGGTCCCTGGTCGGCCACCTCCAGGACCGCGCACTCCCCCAGGGTGCCGACGCCGATCCGGACGGGCGTGCCGGGTGGCGTGTGGGTGACGGCGTTGGCGACGAGGTTGGTGACCACCTGGCGCAGCCTGGCCTCGTCGGCTAGTGCGGGAGCCGAGGCGGGAGGCCCTTCACCGTCCGGGCCGGTGAGGGTGACGGGACGGGCCGGGTCCAGGGCATGCACGTCGTGGAGGGCGTCCGCGGCGAGGGTCCGCAGATCCATTGGGTTCGCCTCCAACAGCTCGCACGCCGACTGGGCGATGCTCACCGCACCGCTCGAGGACGAGAACGGTGACGTCTCACCGCACCTCATCCTCGTGCCCATGACCGAACTCACCGTGGTCGACACGTGGTTCGTGGCGGGGATGGCCGGCACGGGCAGCAACACCGTGGAGACCGGCGGCGAGATATTCGTGCCCGCTCACCGTACGGTGCCGTTCGGAGGGGTGCTCTCCGGGCGGACGCAGAGCGAGAGTTCCCGTCAGTCGGTGCCGCAGAGGGAGAACTTCGTGGTCTCCGCGGTCCATATGGTGGGCGCACCGGTGATCGGGATGGCCCGGGCGGCACTCGACGTCACACTGGAACGACCGAGCACGCCGAAGCCCGTCGCCTACACGTTCTACGCCGACACACGCGACGCTCCGTCCACACAGCTCAACATCGCGAAGGCGGCCACTCTGATCGACACGGCGGAGATGCTGCTCCAGTGGTGGGCCGACGAGACGGTCGGCGCCGCGAGCGAGGGCAGGGAACTCGACGCCCTCGCACGCACGCGTTTCCGGGCGAACTTCGGTTACGCGATGGAATGCTGCCGGGACGCGACGAAGCTGTTGCTCAATGTCCAGGGCGCGAGCGCCTTCGCGACCACGAATCCCGTACAGCGGATCTGGCGGGACCTGGAGACCGCGTCCCGCCACGGACTGCTCAACTACGAGTTCGGCCAGGAGCTCTACTCGCACTCCCTCCTCGGCATCGAAGAACCCATAGGCGTGCTGGTCCAGCGAAGCGAGCCGTAGAGAACGGTGTCCTCCCGGCGGTTCGTTCCCCCCGAGGGATCGGCGGGCGGGCCCCGTTGTCAGTGGGGGGTGACAGCATCGGACGTATGACCGACATGGAGACCGCGGCATTCGACTGGCAGTCCTTCCTGCGCGGGTGGAGCGAGGAATGGGCGGACTCCCTGCCGGACGAGGAGGCCCGGGACGAGGGCGACGAGGCCGCCCGGCAGGCGCGGTGGCTGGGTTTCCCGCCCGCTTCCGAGGAGCGGATCGTGGCCATGGAGGAGCGCCTCGGCCGGCGGATGCCCCCGTCGTACCGGGAGTTCCTCGCGGTGAGCGACGGCTGGCGGCACGCGGGTGGCTTCGTCCGGCTGCTGGCGGGCACCGGGGACGCCCGCTGGCACCACAACCGGTCGGGACTCGCGGACATCTTCGAGGAGTACCTGGAGGAGGACGCCGGACCCGAGGAGCGGCGCGCGGCCGACCTCTGGCGGCGCGGGCTGCAGCTCGACGTCGAGTCCGACGTCACCCACGTCCTGCTGGATCCCGGGGACATCGACGAGCACGGTGAGTGGGCCGTGTACACGTGGTCGAGCTGGCGGGCCGCGCCGCCCGAGCGGCACGCCGACTTCGCCGCGTTCATGCGGGAGATGCACCGGGAGTTCCACAGACTGCGGGCGGGCGGGAGCGACG